>SXSX01000211.1 GCA_005793295.1 Burkholderiales bacterium
GCTGGGCAAGGTCGGCGAACCGGAAGTACGAACCGTGTTTTACTTCTCGTTGGGAACAGCCTTTGTGGGGTTGGTAGGTATTGGATTTTCGGGCATGACGCCTTGGCAGGCAGTTTCCTGGGAAGACGCTGCTTGGGTCATTCCTATTGGCATTTTGGCCTCACTCGGTCAATGGTGCATGACACGGGCTTACCGCAAGGGCTCGACCTTGGTGGTTGCCACCATGCAATATTTCGGCATCGTGTTTGCCTGCTTCTACAGTTTGGTTGTTTTTGGAGATGTGATCGCGCCCATGGGCTGGGCCGGAATCGCAGTCATTGTCGCAAGCGGTATTTTGGCTACGATTTTGCGAACCCGTGCCATGCCCAATACCCCCCCAGAGGAACACTAACGATGTATTCCACCCTCATCTCAACATCTGAGCTCCAAGAGCTACTGCAAAGTGGCGCTCCTTGCATGGTTTTTGATTGCAGTTTTGATCTTGCTCAACCCGATGCAGGAATCCAAATGTTTAAGGCGTCTCATCTGCCTGGAGCGGTCTACGCGAATTTAAATATCGACCTGAGCGCCAAAGGCGATCGCTTGCGCACAGGCGCTGAGAGCGGCGGACGCCATCCGCTTCCCTCTCGGGAAAACTTTGCCAACTGGTTAGGCCAGATAGGATTTGGAAACGACATGCAGGCTGTTGTCTACGACCGCCAAGGAGCCAGTTACTGCGGGCGACTTTGGTGGCTGCTGAAATGGTTGGGGCACGAGCGGGTTGCTGTCCTTGATGGTGGGCTACAAGCCTGGCAAGCGTCTGGTGGCGCGGTGGTCCCCGGACCGAGTCAAACGCTTTCCCACACTGTGTTTTCTATCACTGAGCCCTTGGTTGCGCTAGTCAGTGCCGAAACTGTCTTGGGCAATCTAGGGAAAGCGGATCAAACGGTAATAGATGCCCGGGCGGCGCCCCGTTTTCGTGGCGAAGTCGAACCCTTGGACCCTGTCGCAGGGCATATTCCTGGTGCCTTGAATCGGCCCTTTACAAACAATTTAACCGCTGAGGGTTTCTTTAAATCGAAAGACGTTTTGCGGCATGAGTTTGAAGAACTCTTAGGCGCAAGACGTCCTGAAAACACCGTACACCATTGCGGAAGTGGTGTTACAGCTATTCCCAATATTTTGGCGATGGCTATTGCTGGGCTTGGAAACACAGCCCTTTTTGCAGGCAGTTGGAGTGAGTGGTGTAGCGACCCGACAAGACCCGTTGCCCAAGGCTAAAAAGCAGGGCGGGGGCGAGAGCTAGACCCCTACTTTCATTTCAGTGCGCCAAGCCACTAACCACTGTTACCAAGAAAATACCCGCCAAAAGCCAAGCAATTTGCGCCGCCGTTTGTCGCAAAGCCAAGCGTTTTTGCAACTGCGGGATAAGGTCGGCCAAAGCGACGTAAATAAAGCTGCTGGAGGCAACAACCAAAAAATAGGGCAAGTAATCTTGGAGTTGCTCGACTAACCAATAGCCCAGAAAACCACCCAATGCCGTGACTGAGCCAGCCATCGACACCTTGACCAGGGCAATGCGTTTGTTGGGGGAGCCCATACGCAAAACAATTAAATCGCCCATGTGATGCGGAACCTCGTGGGCTAACACTGCCAAAGAGGCAATCACGCCCAAGCGCACATCGGCCATAAACGCGGAGGCAATCAAAACACCGTCGCCAAAACAATGCACGCTGTCCCCCGCCAAAACAGCCCAGCCGCCGCCCATGGCATCAGGGCCATGCGAGTGAGTGTGAGGATGGTTATGCGAACTGTCCGGTTTATCGTGTTCTTCATGGGAATGCATCCCATGCTCATGGCCGTGGTGCCACAACTCGGCCTTGTCTAACAAGAAGAAGAAAACCAAACCAACCAATAGGGTGAGGAACAAGTCGTGGGCGCTGGATTGGCTCTCAAAGGCTTCCGGCAACAAGTGCATAAACGCAGTGGCCAACAAAGCGCCTGCAGCCATACTGAGCATGTGTTGCGTATACCGGGCCAGCACCCCAAAACTCAAAGCCGCAGCCAACCACACGCTGCCAATGCCGGCGCACAAGGTACCCAAAAAAATTGCCAAGAGAATCATCAAAAACCTTTTTTAATGCGCTTTGTCCCAGTTGGGACCCACGCCAATTTCGGCCAGTAGCGGCACCTTCAGTGAAGCAACCTCGGCCATGATGCGAGGAATTTCTGTGGTTACCCATGACACTTCTTCCTGGGGAACTTCAAACACCAACTCGTCATGAACTTGCATGATCATTTTGGTACCCCGCGCTTGTGTGTCCAATACGCTTTGAACTTTCACCATACTAAGCTTAATCAGATCCGCCGCCGTGCCTTGCATAGGCGCATTGATCGCAGCCCGCTCAGCGCCTGCTCGGCGCTGGCCATTAGGCGAGTTGATCTCGGGCAAATACAAGCGCCGGCCAAAAACGGTTTCGACATAGCCTTGAACTTTGGCTTGTTCGCGGGTGGTGTCCATGTAGCGCTTGACGCCTGCAAAACGCGCGAAGTAGCGCTCGATGTAATTTTTGGCAGCGGTATTGTCAATCCCTAAATTGCGTGCAAGCCCATAAGCACTCATGCCGTAAATCAATCCAAAATTAATGACTTTGGCATAGCGCCGCTGCTCGTTGCTCACCTGGGAAACTTCAACGCCAAAGACTTCAGCAGCGGTAGCACGGTGAACATCTAATCCTTGGTGAAAAGCATTGAGCAAGGCTTCATCGGCGCTGATATGGGCCATGATGCGTAATTCAATCTGGCTGTAATCGGCACTCGCGATTACGCTTCCAGCAGGGGCGATAAAGGCCTCACGTACTCGACGGCCCTCCGCCGTGCGAATCGGAATATTTTGCAAATTAGGGTCGTTACTTGACAAGCGCCCTGTCACCGCGACGGCTTGCGCGTAATGGGTGTGGACTCGTCCCGTGCGGGGCAGCGCCAACTGTGCTAATTTATCGGTGTAAGTGCCTTTGAGTTTGGCCAAGCCCCGGTGTTCCAAAATTTTGGCAGGCAAAGGGAAATCTTCAGCCAATTTTTCCAATACTTCTTCATCGGTGCTGGGCGCACCCGTCGCGGTTTTTTTGACGACAGGCAAGCCCAACTTGGTAAAGAAAATTTCACCAATCTGCTTGGGGCTGCTGAGATTAAAGGGTTGGCCTGCAAGCTCATGCGCTTGGGTTTCAATCTGCACAATGCGGGCGCCTAATTCATGGCTTTGGGCTGCAAGCGTCGCCGCGTCAATCAAAACGCCGTTGCGCTCAATACGATACAAAGATTCGCTGCTGGCAATTTCAAGTTCGTACACGAATCGCAACTTTTCATTGCGTTCCAATTGCGGCCACAGTGCCGTATGAACATCCAAGGTCATGTCAGCATCCTCGCAAGCGTATTCGGACGCACGCGCGATATCGACTTGGTCAATGCTAATTTGGCTAGCTCCTTTACCGCAAAGATCTTCAAAACTCACACCGGAGCGCCCTAGATGGCGGTCGGCCAAACTGGCTAGGCCGTGGGGCTTATGCACTTCCAAAATATAGCTTTGCAGCATCGTGTCGTGCGTGTAGCCTTGTACTTCAATGCCGTGGTTGGCAAAAATATGGCGGTCGTATTTGATGTTTTGGCCTAATTTCAAGCGCTGTGGGTTTTCTAACCAAGGCTTGAGCCGTTCTAACACTTCGCTGCGCGGGAGTTGGTCTGGAGCGCCAGCATAGGTATGCGCCAAGGGAATGTAAGCCGCTTCACCCACCTTCACACTGAAACTTAATCCAACGATCTCCGCTCGCATAGCGTCCAGAGAAGTCGTCTCAGTATCCAGCGCAACCAAGTCGGCCATCTGAATGACTTGAAGCCACTTTTCAAAGTTTGCCCACGTTGAGATAGTTTCATAGTGGGTTTCAACAGGAACCAAGCGCGCAATCGCCGGTTCCTGCGATTCACCAAACAAACTGTCTTGGGCTGATGCCAACTTGGGCTCTGTAGCAGTCGGTTTGGGGGAGCTTGCTTTCGCCAACCCTTTAAAACCGACCCGCTCATAAAACGCAAACAAACCGCTGGTATCTTCATCGCTGCGACGTAAATCTTCAAGCTTTGGAAGCCCGGGTAACCAAGCCAACAAATCGCAATCGGTTTTGATCGTTAAAAGTTGACGCCCTGTGGGCAGCCAGGTCAGCGCCTTTCTGAGATTCTCGCCAACAACCCCCTTGATAGCGCCGGCGTTTTCAACGATAGACTGCAAACTACCGTACTCAAGCAACCACTTCACTGCCGTTTTAGGGCCCACTTTTTCTACCCCGGGGACGTTGTCAACCGTATCACCCACCAACGTTTGGTAGTCCAACATCAACCGCGCAGGGATTCCGAATTCAGCTTCTACCCCAGCCATGTCCCGGCGCTTTCCGTTCATGGTGTCAATAATTGTGATGCGCTCGTTCACCAGTTGCGCCAAGTCTTTGTCACCGCTACTTACGATCACTTCCATGCCTTGGGCTGCGGCCACAACCGCCAAGGTTCCGATCACGTCATCGGCCTCAACCCCCGGAACATCAAGCACTTTCATACCGAGCAACTGCATTAGCGCGTGGATGGGTTCGATCTGGGCTCGTAAGTCGTCTGGCATGGGGGAGCGGTGTCCCTTGTATTGCGGGTACAAAACATCCCGAAACGTCGGCCCTTTGGCGTCAAAGACACAGGCTACATAGGCCGCAGGCACTTCTTTGCGAAGCGCTTGCATCATGTTGACCATTCCGCGAATAGCGCCGGTAGGGCTGCTGCTGGGGTCGCCAGGAATGGCGCGCAAATCGGGCATGGCGTGAAAAGCGCGGTACAGGTAGCTTGATCCATCGATCAACAGAAGGGTGTTTTCGGGTTCTTGCATAGCTCTATTTTGCCTTTGATGCAGGAGCACCTCCCGGCTCTACAATACGAATCCATATTTCAGTCGTTTTATTGCGTTTTTTTCACAGGCTAGATTCATGGCGGTTTACACAGAAGTCTCGATGGACGAGGCCAGCGTTCTTTTCGATCAACTCCAACTGGGCCAATTGCAAAGCCTCGTGGGCTGCGCAGGCGGCATTGAAAACACCAACTATTTCGCTTCCACTGACCAAGGCGAATTTGTCTTGACGCTCTTCGAGCGCCTGACAGCTGAGCAACTGCCCTATTACCTTCGGTTAATGAAACATCTTGCGGTACAGGGCATCCCCGCACCGAATCCGGCAACCAACGCGAACGGTGACGTTTTGCACGCATTGAACGGAAAGCCTGCCTCCGTCGTTAACCGACTATCCGGCAAGAGCGAATTAAACCCTGAGCCGACCCATTGCGCTCAATTGGGTGCCATGCTCGCCAAAATGCATTTAGCCGCAGAGAGTTTTTCGATGCGCCAAGACAACCTGCGGGGAATCACATGGTGGAACGAAACGGCGCCAGTGATCTTGCCTTTTTTGTCAACCGAAGAGACTGATTTACTTCAGTCCGAGCTCGCCTACCAAAACCACGTTGCCAGCGGTGCCGCCTATACGGCGCTTCCAAGAGGGCCGATCCATGCCGATTTGTTTCGAGACAATGCCTTGTTTGTCGCACCCACTGTTTTGGGCGAAGCCTCTCAGTTAAGCGGTTTCTTTGATTTTTATTTCGCAGGAAACGATGCTTTGCTATTTGATATTGCCGTTTGTCTGAACGATTGGTGTGTCGATCTCGATAGCGGCGCACTCAAGCTCCCACAGAGTCAAGCCCTGATTCAAGCCTATGCCAGCGTTCGACCTCTGCATACCGCCGAACGCCAATTGCTCCCTGCGATGGCACGTGCTGGGGCTTTGCGGTTTTGGATTTCTCGCCTTTGGGATAAACATTTACCGCGTGAAGCCAGTATGCTGCAAGCCCATGATCCCGGACGCTTTGAACGCGTGCTTCGTCAACGTATTTCCAACCCCCTGAATGTAGAAATTTTGTTCACCAACCCTGTACACGCCCCATGACACTCAATTTATTTCCCGCACGGCAAGGTGTGGTCTGGGTCAAGTTAGGGATCAAGACGTTTTTCCGCCAGCCTTTGGCACTCTCCGGTTTGTTTTTTCTATTCATGATGAGCATGTCGATCCTCAGCATGATCCCTATCGTTGGCAACGTACTGGCATTAGCGCTGCTTCCAGTGGCTACCTTGGGACTGATGGCTGCAACGCGTGAAACGATCAAAGGCAACTTCCCCATGCCTATCGTTTTGATAAGTGGTTTTCGCGCTGGGCGCACTTCCATGCGATCCATGTTGATTCTTGGCGCCCTTTATGCCATTGGTTTTGTGTTGATTTTGGGCGCTTCCGCTCTCTTTGACGGAGGGAAATTTGCTACGCTGTATTTGGTCGGTGGCAGTCTCAATGCGGAGACCTTGCAAGACGGAAGTTTTGAAGCGGCTGGGTTGCTGGCACTGAGTTTGTACCTCCCCTTGTCCCTGCTTTTTTGGCATGCACCCGCTTTAGTGCTTTGGCATGGCTTGTCGCCCAGCAAAAGTTTATTTTTTAGTTTTGTCGCTTGCCTACGCAACTTTTGGGCAATGGCGGTTTACGCAGCGGCGTGGTTTTTAGTCTTTATTATTGTTGGAACCACGATTGCACTCTTGGCAAGTTTGACCGGAAGCGAAGAATTAGTCGCCGCCATCCTGTTCCCCACAGCCATGCTGATGGCCTCCATGTTCTTCACCTCCATCTATGTCACATTTGTCGACTGCTTTGGTGAAAACACGGTCCACCTCGCCTAAGCGCATATCACTCGCGCTTAGGTAACAGGCGTCAGTTTAGCAACGCTCAAAGCCAACCATTTGGTACCGTGGCGTGGGAAGTTAATCTGGGCTCGCGCGTCTTCACCTGCTCCTTCCAAAGTCAACACCGTCCCCTCGCCAAACTTGTTGTGAAAAACCTGCAGTCCCAAGCGCAAACCATGCGAAGGGTCTTCATTTCTTTCAACCACGGGCAAAGCGCTCAGGGAGCCACCAAAGTCACCTGCCGTTTGCCAAGAACCGCTTCGCATCGCTTGGCGCTGGGGTGTGAGGTATTTCAATGCCTCTTCAGGAAGCTCATCAAAAAATCGACTCTTGAGGTTGTAACGGGTTTGACCGTGGAGCATGCGTGTCTGCGAATGGCTTAAATACAAACGCTTGCGGGCCCGGGTAATGGCCACATACATGAGCCGACGCTCTTCTTCCAAACCATCTCGGTCACTCAAGGAGTTTTCATGGGGAAAGAGTCCTTCTTCCATCCCTGTAATGAAAACGCAATCAAACTCAAGACCTTTTGCCGAATGAACCGTCATCAGTTGAATCGCATCCTGCCCCGCCTGCGCCATGTTGTCGCCCGCTTCTAATGCCGCATGGGTTAAAAAAGCCACCAGCGGCGAAAGCGTTTCGCCTGTCTCTGAAAAATTGATGTCCTCGGGCAAAGTCGAATCCAACGGTGATGGCGGTGATTCTTGTGAGGCTGGCGACTCCTTGCCAAAACCTTCTAAGCGAACAAAACTCTCAGCTGCATTCACCAGCTCTTCCAAGTTTTCAAGCCGATCTTCGCCTTCCCTGTCTAAACGGTAGTGCTCCAGCAAGCCGCTCGCATCAAGCATCGTTGAGACGATATCGCGCAGGTTCATCCCTGTGGTTTGTTCCCGCAGGATATCTATTTTTACAACAAACGCGGCGACTTTGGTCCCCGCCTTACCCGGCATGGCGCTGACCGCATCATGCAAAGAGCAGCCCATTTCTTTGGCAAAGTCTTGCAATTGTTCGACGCTGCGTGCGCCAATGCCTCGCGCGGGAAAATTAAGTACCCGCATGAAACTGGTATCGTCGTTGGGGTTTTCAAGCAAACGCAAGTACGCTAACGCGTGCTTGATTTCAGCTCTTTCAAAAAATCGCAAACCGCCATAGACGCGGTAAGGAACGCCCGCATTAAACAACGCGGTTTCGATCACCCGGCTTTGCGCATTAGAGCGATACAACACGGCAATCTCGATTCGGGCTACATCATCACGCACCAATTGACGCATTTCGTCCACCATCCACTGGGCCTCCGCATAGTCCGTGGGTGACTCATAAACCCGAACCGGTTCCCCAGGGCCTTGGTCGGTTCTGAGGTTCTTTCCCAAGCGCCGGCTGTTGTGGCTGATCAGTGCGTTCGCTGAATCCAAAATATTGCTGTTACTTCGGTAATTTTGTTCTAGTTTGATTTGATGGTGAACATCAAACTCCCGGACAAAGTCCGCCATATTGCCGACCCGGGCGCCTCTAAAAGCATAAATACTTTGGTCATCATCGCCCACAGCCAAGACCGCTCCGCCCTGCCCTTTTCCACCTTGGCCGTCGATACCCGCAAGCATCTTGATCCATGCGTATTGCAGCTTGTTGGTGTCTTGAAATTCATCAATCAAAATATGGCGAAACCGGTGTTGGTAATGCTCTCGAATTGATACGTTATCGCGAAGGACCTCATAGCTGCGTAGCATCAACTCGCCAAAATCAACGACGCCTTCACGCTGGCATTGTTCTTCATAGAGCTGATAAATATCCACTTTGCGTCGCGTATCAGAATCACGAACCTCTACCGCGTTTGCGCGCAATCCTTCTTCTTTGCAGCTTGCAATAAACCAAACCAATTGTTTGGGCGGAAAGCGCTCCTCATCGACGCCGATTTGCTTACAAAGCCGTTTAACTGCACTGAGTTGGTCTTGCGTATCCAAAATTTGAAAAGCCTGAGGCAAATTGGCCGTTTTAAAGTGGGCGCGTAAAAAACGATTGCATAAACCATGGAAAGTCCCAATCCACATGCCGCGAACATTGACAGGAAGCATGGCTGTGAGTCGGGTCATCATTTCCTTGGCGGCCTTGTTGGTAAAGGTGACCGCCATCACCCCACCCTGGGAAACGTATCCGTTTTGCAAGAGCCAAGCAATTCGGGTTGTCAAAACGCGCGTTTTTCCAGAGCCAGCCCCGGCAAGAATCAAGGCATTTTCAGACGGCAATGTGACTGCTGCACGTTGCTCGTCATTGAGGCTATCAAGCAAGGGCAAGGGGACAGGATCGCTGTACAAGGAAGGAATAGACATTGGCCGATTGTAGAAAGGCTGGAGTGGGTTTCTAAACTCGATAGAATCAATCACCGGGCCCAAGCAATTGCGACTCGGTTACAAAATCGAGCCCAATCCAAGCGCCTTTGTCTTTCTTTACTTTGATAGATTTTTGCAGGAGCTTGGGTTATGGAAATTTTCGACTACGACAATATTTTGCTTTTGCCACGCAAATGCCGCGTGGACAGCCGCTCACAATGCGATGCCAGCGTTACCTTGGGCGCAAAAAGCTTTCGCATCCCCGTGGTTCCTGCCAACATGAAAACCGTCGTGGATACAGCGATATGCGTCTGGCTTGCCCAAAACGGGTACTTTTATGTGATGCACCGCTTTGATCTGGACAACGTCCAATTTGTCAAAGACATGAAAGCCAAGGGCTTGTTCGCATCGATTTCACTCGGCGTGAAACCACCCGATTACGCTACCGTAGACACGCTTTCAACCCTCAGACTGATCCCCGATTACGTCACCATTGATATTGCCCATGGGCACGCCGACAGCGTGCGCGACATGATTGCCTACCTCAAGTCCAAAATGCCAAGTACTTTTGTGATTGCGGGCAATGTTGCAACCCCTGAAGCGGTCATTGATTTGGAGAACTGGGGCGCGGATGCAACCAAGGTGGGTATTGGCCCAGGCAAGGTGTGTATCACCAAACTGAAAACTGGATTCGGAACAGGCGGCTGGCAATTGAGCGCGCTCAAATGGTGTGCTCGTGTGGCGACAAAACCCATCATTGCCGATGGTGGGATTCGCGAACATGGCGATATCGCCAAATCGATCCGTTTTGGCGCCACCATGGTCATGATCGGTTCGATGCTGGCCGGGCACGAAGAAAGTCCTGGCAAAACCGTCGAGGTTGATGGAAAACTTTACAAAGAATATTACGGCTCAGCCAGCGACTTCAATAAAGGCGAATACAAGCACGTAGAAGGCAAGCGGATTTTGGAACCCGTCAAAGGTTTACTCTCCGAAACCTTGGTAGAGATGGAACAAGACATTCAAAGCTCCATCAGCTATTCAGGAGGTAAAAAACTGATGGATATCCGCAAGGTAAATTATGTAACGCTCGGCGGCGATAACGCTGGCGAACATTTATTGATGTAGGAACACTTCGATGCGTATCGCTGTTTTGGGTTTAGGCCTGATGGGTTTACCGATGGCGCGTCGCTTGTGCCAAGCAGGCTTAGAGGTTCATGTTTGGAACCGAACGGCAGCCAAAGCAGAGACCTTGTTACCCTTAGGTGCGACGGTTCACCTCAGCCCTGCGCTAGCGGTTGCCCAAGCCGACCTGACCATCACCATGCTCGAGCATGGTGGCATAGTGGAGTCTGTTATTTTTGATCATGGCGTTGCGCAGGCTATGCGCAAAGACAGCCTGCTTGTCGACATGTCGTCTATCGAGCCAGCTCAAGCAAAAGACCATGCCAAGCGCTTGCAAGCGTTAAATATCCGCTACCTTGACGCACCCGTCTCAGGTGGAACCATCGGTGCAGAGCAAGGCACTTTGGCCATCATGGCTGGCGGCAATCGGGTCGATTTTGAAACCGCTAGGCCCGTCTTTGAACCACTCGGCCGATCCACCTTGGTCGGACCCACAGGCTGCGGTCAATTGGCAAAGTTAGCCAACCAAATGATTGTGGGCATCACCATAGGCGCGGTCGCAGAGGCGCTGTTGTTGTGTGAAAAGGGAGGCGCTGATATGGCCCAAGTCAAAGCAGCGATCACGGGGGGCTTTGCAGACAGCCGCATTTTGCAAGTCCACGGGGAGCGAATGATTGCGCGTGATTTTGCACCCCGCGGTCGAATGTCAGTGCAACTCAAAGACTTGCGTAATGCACTCAACACAGCCCAATCGATCGGCTTTGAAGCGCCTGTGACGCATTTACTTGAAAACCTCTATGCAGAAGGCATAAAAAACGGCATGGCCGATTTGGACCATGCCGCTTTATTCCTCGAACTGGCCCGCCGCAATGGCATGGCCTGATCGACGGAGTTAGTCTGCGTTGCGAGCGGGGCGCTTTTTAGCGTCTCGCGGAACAAATACTTTTCCGCCGTTACCTGGCTTGGCAAAACCTGGGGGTTTACCAAAAGCAGGTTTGCGTGCAGCGAAATCTCCGCGCGGCGCTCCAAAATCACCGCGAGGTGCGAAGTCGCCGCGTGGAGCGGGTTTGGGGCCATAATTAAAACGGTCGTTAAAGCCGCCCTTTCGCTCATAACTAAAGCCTTCGCTGCGCCCTGCGAATCCACCGCGCTCACCGCCACGATCACCACCGCGGTCGTTACCTCTGTTGCCGCCGGCAAATCCACCTTCACGGGGACCACCAAAATTGCGTCCTTGAGGACGGCTGTCGCGCCCACCCGCGTTACGCCCACCAAAGCCAGCACCAGGGCGTGAGTCAGGCATACGTTGCTTCGGCTCTAGCCCAGGAATCACTTCGGCTTTGATCGGCTGGCGGGTATACGCCTCAATATCAAAAATCTTACGGCGATCGCGCATCTCGGCGAACGTAATCGCCAAGCCATCACGCCCAGCGCGACCAGTACGGCCAATGCGGTGGGTGTAGTCTTCTGCTTTCATCGGCAAACCAAAGTTAAAAACGTGGGTGATGGTTGGAACGTCAATACCACGCGCAGCCACATCCGTCGCCACCAAAATCTGAACTTGTCCTTGGCGCAAGGCCATCAAACGTCGGTTGCGCAAACCTTGGCTCAATGCGCCGTGCAGCGCAACGGCGTCAAAACCATCTTGCTGCAAGTCGTTGGCCAAGCCGTCACACTCTATCTGGGTGCTGGCAAAGACAATCGCTTGATTAATTCCGGTATCGCGCAGCCAATGGTCCAGCAATTTACGTTTGTGCTGGGCGTTATCTGCCCAAAACAAAACTTGCTTGATGTTGACGTGTTTTTCTTGCGGATTGTCGATCGTGACACGCTGAGGTTCACGCATGACGCGGGCCGCCAATTGCTGAATGCGTGGGGCAAACGTCGCGCTAAACATCATGGTTTGTTTGCGGCCAATCGTCAGCTGGTTAATTTCAGCCAAGTCATCGGAGAAACCCAAGTCAAGCATGCGGTCAGCCTCGTCAACCACCAAAAATTGCACTTGATCGAGTTTAATTTGCATCGAACGTTGAAGATCGAGAAGACGGCCTGGTGTTGCAACGACCAAGTTGGCGTTTTGCAGCTTGGCAATTTGCAGCTGGTAAGGCATACCACCCACAATATTTGCAACCCGAAGGCCACGGCAATGTTGGACCAAATCAATCGCATCATGTGCAACCTGTTGGGCCAACTCGCGGGTTGGGCAAACAATCAAAGCACCAGGGGTTGGAGCTTTGAAGTTACGGGGGTTGGTTGGATCTTTGCGTTTTGAACGCTTTGGTGGCGCTTCTCCTTTGGCAGCAGCAACAGCTACCGATTTTTCGTATTCAGCACGCTCATCTTCTTCCGCTTGGGCCAACTGCGCCAACAAGGTATGGAGCACAGGCAGCAAAAAGGCCGCTGTTTTTCCACTTCCAGTTTGGCTTGAGACCATCAAATCGATATAGCTTGCCGCTTTGTCGCCTGACGCTTTAGCGGGTAACGCCAAAGGAATAACCTTCAATTGAACGGTCGTAGGCTGGGTATAACCCAAATCTTTAACAGCACGGACTAATTCTGGGGCGAGGTCGAGTTCAACAAAGCCGTTCGGCGCTTCAGGCTCTTGGTTCACAGGAGCCGAATCGTTAGTTTCAGGCAAAGAATGGGATTCAACAGGCGTAAATTCGCCCATTACTTCAAAAGTATCAGTCATAGTTTTACTCACACGCGAACAGCACCCGAAGAGTGGGTGTTCCGTCAATGGTTAAAAAACATCAACCATCAAACGAAACCTGCTCTGACTCTGATAAGAGTTCTCTCAGCGCTGGGGACCTATGTCTTGAGGCCCGGTGAATGAAGGGAGATGTACAAAATTCGCTGTCGGTAGAAAAAATCACTTGCATGATCAGCGAAGCGTGCGATTATGACACGGATTCGGGTTTCTACCTAATTTCTAAATAGAAACGATAGAAACTACAGCTTCAAAAAGTGGGTTCGGTAGTGCTCTAGCTCATCAATTGACTCGTGCACATCGGCCAAAGCTGTGTGGCGTTGTTGTTTTTTAAATGAAGCGTACACCTCGGGCCTCCAACGGCGAGACAACTCTTTAAGCGTGCTCACGTCAAGATTACGGTAATGAAAAAATGCCTCTAACTTCGGCATGTATTCAACCAAAAATCGGCGGTCTTGACCAATCGTATTGCCAGCCATAGGGGAACTCCCTGCTGGGACGTATTGGCTTAAAAAATCAAGAATCGCGGTCTGAGCTTGTTCTTCTGTGATCGTAGACGCACGAACCTTGTCAATGAGACCACTTTTCCCGTGCGTTCCTTTGTTCCACGCGTCCATCTTGTCGAGTTGCGCGTCGGACTGGTGAATCACAAAAACAGGGCCATCCGTGCGGCACTCCAGTTGCGGTCCAGTGACCACCACCGCAATTTCAATAATTCGATCCATAGAAGGACTGAGACCCGTCATTTCGCAATCAAGCCAGACCAGGTTTTTATCGGATTTAGTAAGTGAAGGTGTTGTTTCAGACATGGGCGGTATTGTCGCTGATCGCCTAAACTACGGGCTCATGAACGACACACTCTTCAATCCCTCTGGCGCATTCACCCTTTTATTTGCGCTCGCTCTGATTGCCAACCTGCTGTTGAAATTTTGGTTGGCAAGTCGCCAGATTCGGTATGTGGCACGCCACCGCAGCGTCGTTCCCCAAGCGTTTTCTGAAAGTATTTCATTAGACGCGCATCAAAAAGCCGCTGACTACACCATCGCCAAAACCCAGCTGGGCTTTTTTGAACTAGCTTGGGGTGCAACAACCGTGCTTGGCTGGACCTTGCTGGGTGGTTTGTCTGCGCTTAACCAAGGCCTACATCACTGGATAGCGCCTGGCCTCATTCAGCAAGTCAGTCTATTGGTGGCCTTTACAGTTATCAATGGGCTCATCGATTTACCCTTTAGTCTTTACGGAACTTTTGTTCTTGAGGAACGTTTTGGTTTTAATAAAACCACCCGAATTCAATGGTTCAAAGATCTACTCCAATCAACGGCTTTAGGCCTACTCATTGGCGCTCCTTTAGCCGCCCTCGTCGTCTGGATGATGGGAACGAGCGGACCCGCGTGGTGGATCTGGACATGGGGAATTTGGGTGGCATTCAACGCATTGGCCATGTGGGTGTTCCCCACCTGGATTGCGCCCCTTTTCAACACATTTGAACCCCTGAAAGATGAATCTTTAAAGCTACGGGTTTCGGAGTTAATGCAGCGCTGTGGGTTCCAGGCCCAGGGTTTTTATGTGATGGACGGCAGTAAACGAAGCGCCCATGCCAACGCCTATTTCACCGGCTTTGGCTCCTCTAAACGGGTTGTTTTTTACGACACTTTGCTCGAAAGACTAAGCCCAGCTGAAATCGATGCCGTTTTAGCTCACGAAATCGGTCACTTTAAACACCGCCATATTTTGAAACGACTGTCCTCTGCATTTGTGATGAGTCTGCTGGGTTTTGCGGTTTTAGGATGGTTAAGCACCCAAGCGTGGTTTTATACCGGCTTAGGTGTTGCTCCCAATATGCTCATTGCAAACGATGCATTGGCCTTGGTGTTGTTTCTTATTGCTTTACCGCTCTTCACGGGGTTTTTAGGCCCCCTGTTTGCACAAATTTCACGTCAACACGAATTTGAAGCAGACCACTACGCAATAGATAAAACCAACGCAGGTGATTTAGCGTCGGCCTTGCTCAAGCTTTACCAAGACAACGCTTCAACACTGACACCAGACCCGCTTTACGTGAAGTTTTACTACTCTCACCCGCCGGCTAGCGAACGCTTAGGTCGGATGCAAATGACCGCTGCGACCTAACGTGATGACTCGCCAAGCCTTGGGGCCCGCACAAATCATTGGAAAGCTTGCCCAGCTTGAAGGTTGGAAGCTTTTTGGTGATGGACCAACTTTCGCGATAGAAAAAACGTTTCGGTTTAAAAACTATTTGGCGACTCTATCCTTTGCCAATGCCGTAGCCTTTTTGGCTGAGCAACAAGACCACCATCCGGATATGTTGCTGGGGTATTCAAGTTGCAGTGTTCGCTGGAGAACACACGATGTCCATGGAGTGTCAGTTACTGATTTTTCATGTGCTGCGCTGACTGACGCTTTGCTACAACCCAACGGGCCAGAGGGTTAAGCGATTGGCTGAAAACAGCGCGTTTGAAGAGGGCCTAGTGATCGCCGGACACGGCCGGCATGTGTGGGTTGAAACCCCTGACGGCCGGCGTTTAATTTGCCATCCCAGAGGAAAAAAAAATCAAACCGTCGTTGGTGACCATGTACTTTGGCAGGCCACCCAAGATGAGGGAACGATAGAAAAAGTTTTGCCCCGGCGTAATTTGTTTTACCGACAAGACGAAATTCGTACCAAACTCTTTGCCGCCAATATTGACCAAGTTTTGATTTTGATTGCTGCGGAACCCGAGTTTTCAGAGAGCCAACTCACTCGCGCGTTAATTGCAGCCCAAGCTGAAAAAATTCAAGCGATCATCGTTTTAAACAAACAAGATCTTTCGCAATTGTTCGAGCGAGCCTGGGAGCGCCTTGGTCCTTACCGGGCCATGGGCTATAACGTATTGCCCATGGCCTTAAAGCCGCGAGAGAAAGCGATTGAAGATCCGACTGAGAACACAACAGCCCTCTTTTTAAACGAAAACCAACCCAACCTAGAGGAAGAACTCAAAGGAAAAACCAGTTTGATTTTGGGTCCTTCAGGCGCTGGAAAAAGCACTTTAATTAACCGCCTCGTTCCTCAAGCCCTAGTGTTAACCCAAGAAATTTCTACCGCTCTGAATTCTGGCAAACACACCACTACCAGCACCACTCTTTACTGGCAAGACGCTTCTAAAAAAACTGCACTGATTGACTCACCTGGCTTTCAAGAGTTCGGACTCAACCACATTGATCCGATGCACCTCGCTGGTTTGATGCCCGATATCAAAGCACACGCCGGCGCTTGCAAGTTTTACAACTGTTCCCATCTGCATGAGCCAGGTTGCGGCGTCTTAGCAGCCTTGAAAAATGAAGCCTCGGAGAACTCCATTACAGCCCATCGCTATAAAATTTACTGCGATTTATTTGCAGAATTGTCTCAAAGCCGTTACTAGCCTAGCAAACGGGCGAGCGACAGCAAAGCCAAAAAAATCATCCACATCACCACAGTGCGCCAAACCAATCCAACCACTGCACGCAAATGTGCAAGCTGGGGCGTCTGGGCGCTTGAAGATTGGATTGCAAATCCCAATTGAACATTCACCGCACCAGCCGTAGCAGCCAAGACAATTCCGTCGTTATCGCGAGGTGTAGATTCTTCAAACTGTCGCCACCGAGCGATGGCCTCCTCAAAACTTCCGACAAAAGCAAAGCCTAATGCGGTGATACGGGCTGGCAACCAATCAATCGACCACCACGCCTCCACAGCGCACTGCTGCACGGACGGGCTCACCATGACATTGGCGGAACTGGCTGCGCGCTTAGCAATCACTCCAAAGTATTCAGCCATCCTATAAAAAACTGCGCCGGCAGGGCCTAATCCCAAGGCGGAAAGCAAGGTATACCAAGCGAAAACGCCAAAAACATAGCGGTGGGCGCTTAGCACCGAATGCTCGATCACATGGCGAATCATTTCGCTGCGCGGAAGATTGCTGGCGTCTGAGTGCATCCATTTCGCAAGCAGTTGGCGAGCGAGAACTTCATCACCTGCGTCTAAGGCATCGCGAATTTCTGTGAAATGGTGGCTGAATTGTCTAAACCCGAGCGTGCTGTACAAAATCGCAATATTGAAAATGACTGCGGCAAGCCAACCCAAGGTCAACAACAAGGTCCAATGCACTGCGGCAGCTAAAACGGTGGGCAACAGAACAGCCACACCCCAAGTCAACCAGCCGTGTTGCGGCTTGCCCGCATCAAAATGATGAAGCGTCCAACTCACCCAATTGCGAACACTTCCGTGCACAGGGTTAATAGGCTGAAGTGGCCTTGCCTGCTCCAGCAAAAGCGCGAAAAGAATAGACAAAAAGCTCATGGGAAAGATCATAACGACCCCGAGATCGTTAAGCGACCAAAAACCGGTATAAATTACGCAGCATCCCTGCGGTCGCACCCCAAATAAACCGTTCTTGTGACCCTTCTACGTAGGGCATTGAAAGCCATTCCCTTTGTACTCCGTTGCGCTCATAGGCGTGGCGCCTGTGATTGGCGGGGTTCATCAAAAATGACAATGGAACCTCAAAAATACTAGCCACCTCATTGGCATTGGCACGCAATGGCATGTCAGGACGAAGCAAAGCCACCACCGGAGAAACCACAAAAGCACTGCCCGTCGTGTAAATGGGTAACACCCCCAATACATCCACGCTATCGGGCTCCAAACCCACCTCTTCGTAGGCTTCACGCAGCGCTGTAGCTGCAACATCCCGATCTTCTAGATCCATTTTTCCACCTGGAAAAGCCACTTGTCCTGAGTGGCTCGAGAGATGGTCCGTGCGCTGTGTTAGCAACACCGTTAATTCTTCGCGCATCACCAAACCGATTAATACCGAAGCAGCCACCGGAGAACGATCGGAAAAAGACAACTCAGCGCAGATTTCTGGTGTCCATTCGGGAACTACGGCAAAGCGTTGACGCAAAGCATCCGGCGTCATGGACTCCATGGGCACTTTCGGTAAATGCCGATCGACACCGATCACGGGGACTAACCTGGGGTCTGGAATTGAAATGCCACTCATTGAGCGTTTCCCAAAAAAGAAAACCGCCACAGAGAACCTGGGCGGTTTGTTTCAAACAGGGGTCGATTAAACCGCTGTTTTCTTAGCTGGCAACTTTTCTTTGATGCGCGCAGATTTACCGCTGCGATCACGCAAGTAGTACAACTTAGCGCGGCGAACATCACCACGGCGTTTGACTTCAATACCAGCAATCAATGGGCTGTAGGTTTGGAAAGTACGCTCAACGCCCTCGCCGCTCGAAATTTTACGAACGATAAAGCCGCTATTGAGGCCGCGATTGCGTTTAGCGATCACAACACCTTCATACGCCTGAACCCGTTTGCGAGTTCCCTCAACCACGTTCACGCTGACGATCACGGTGTCGCCTGGGGCGAATTCAGGAATGACTTTTCCTAAACGAGCAATTTCTTCTTGCTCTAAGATTTGAATGAGATTCATAGCTTCTTTCAAGATCATGCCAGCGCCAGTACCAAAAGGGTACAACTCAAATACAGCACCATTGCTGTTTCAATTTGACCGAGCAGAGGATCAGTTAGCCCTTGATTATAACCTTGCAGCTGCCATATTCTTCAAAAACTGTTCGTCTTGGGGGCTAAGTTTGCCCATTTGGCGTGCAATTTCAATTAAATCAGGCCGATGCGCCGCAGTTATGGACAAGCGCTGTTCCCGGCGCCAACGCTCAATGTGTTCATGGTGTCCGGATAGGAGCACCGCAGGCACGGGCTGCTCCGACCAAACCTCGGGGCGCGTGTAATGCGCGCAATCCAACAACCCGTCAAGCTCCGGATTAAAACTATCAAGCTGGTGGCTTTCTTGGTCAGACAATACGCCGGGTTGAAGCCTTGCCACAGCGTCAAGCAGTACCATCGCAGGCAACTCACCACCCGACAGCACAAAATCACCCACGCTGATTTGAAGATCCACATGCCGATCGATAAAGCGCTGATCAATGCCTTCGTAGCGTCCACAAACCAAGATAGCGCCTTGGCTGTGAGCCCATGTGTCAATATCAGCGTGGTCTAAGCGTTTTCCGATGGGTGAGAACAAGACGACCGGCGCTTGGTCTTGCCGTTGTGATTGAATCTCGACCAGGATTTTTTCCAAGGGCTCCGCCATCATGACCATGCCAGGGCCACCACCAAATGGGCGGTCATCGATGCGACGGTAATTACCCAAAGCGACATCACGCGGATTCGACAGGCGCACATCCACCTGTCCAGCCTCAAAGGCTCGGCGGGTAATTCCAGTCGTTAAAAACGGACCGAATAATTCAGGAAAAAGGGTAATGACGTCAAAACGCATCTGCTTGGCGCTTTAGTAATCGGCTTGCCAGTCCACCACAATCCTGCGGGCCTGCAAATCTACAGAATCGACGTAAACCGAGACAAATGGAATCATTCGCTCCAGTGTTTTTCCATCTTCCAAATACTCCAGAACCAAAACCGTTTGTGGTCCCGTTGACATGAGTTCGCGAACCACGCCCATGGGCTCGTTTTCACGGTTAACCACATCCAAGCCAATGAGGTCGACCCAGTAAAACTCATCGATGGCAGACACTGGAAAATTGGAACGGGAGATAAAAATTCGTGCTCCCCGCAGGGCTTCGGCATCCGTTCGGTCAGACACTCCTGTTGCACAGGCGACCAAAGAACCCGAATGCGATTTGATTTCTTTAACGGAGAGCTGCGCCACGCCACCAAAGGTTTTTAGACCTTTTTCGGTGGGCAACATAAACCACAGTTTGGAGGTAAATAAGGCCTCAGGATCACCGCTGTAGGGCAACACCTTGAACCATCCTTTGATGCCCCATGCCTCTGCGACCCTCCCCACCTCAATCGCATCCTTTGGGAGCTCGGCAGGTTCAAGGCCAGCAATCATGCGAGGAAATCGGTCAAAGGGATGTTACGGCTTGGCCCAACAGCGCGAAGGGCCAGCCTGCACACGAAATTAAGCCGCTTTTTTAGCTGCTTGATTAACCAAACGTTCAACCGTAGGAGACGCTTGCGCACCGACGCTTTTCCAGTAAGTCAGACGATCCTGAGCAATACGGATGCTTTCTTCATTGGCTGTTGCAATGGGGTTGTAAAAACCAATGCGTTCAATGAAGCGGCCATCGCGACGCGTGCGCTTGTCCGTAACCACGATATTAAAAAACGGGCGGGCTTTAGCACCACCACGAGCGAGTCGAATGACGACCATGATTGTTCCTTTGGGTGATTGAAATGAATTTCAACCATAGAATTCAGAGTTAAGACACGCAACTGACCACCCGGCCAGTGACACTCAGAATAGCCGACCATTATAACTTTTTCAAAGCCATGCCAACCATCCGAACTTGTACAGACGCAGATATACCTGCTGTCACCGCCATTTACCAACACCATGTACTCCACGGAACAGGCACCTTTGAGATCGAATCGCCCACTGAAACCGACATGCAAAGCCGCAAGGCTGACGTTTTATCAAAGGGCCTGCCTTACCTGGTTATTGAAGAAAACGCGGAAGTTCTCGGGTTTGCCTATTGCAATTGGTTTAAACCGCGACCAGCCTATCGTTTTTCTGCAGAAGACTCGATTTACCTGAGCCCACAGGCAACTGGCCGAGGCTGGGGACGCCTACTTCTCGCTGAATTGATGAGCCAAGCCGAACGCGCTGGGGTACGGAAATTAATCGCTGTGATTGGTGACTCCGATAACGCGGGGTCAATAGGAGTGCATCGCGCTTTGGGCTTTACCCGTGTGGGAGTCCTAGCCAATTGCGGCTGGAAATTTGATCGCTGGCTTGACGTTGTCCTCATGGAGTGTCCTATTGGGCAAGGCAGTCGCACGGCTGCGTCACAAGCGTCACAATGAGCGCTATGAAAAATAAAACTATCGCGGTTTGGCTTACTCTCATCACTGGCCCCATAGGTTTGCAAAGGGTCTATCTCACAGGACGTTTTGACACTTGGAGTTGGCTTGCGCTCGGACCCAGCATGGCGGGAGCTTATGGGGTCATGCGTGCAAGAACGATAGGACTGGACGACCAACTCAGCTGGCAGCTGATCCCATTCCTGGGTTTTTGCATTGCTGCCTGCGCCCTCGCGGCGATTGTTTATGGTTTAACAGACGCTCAGCGGTGGAATCAAAAATTCAATCCTTTGGCAGATGAGACAGATGCGGCAGGCCAAACCCACTGGCTCACCGTGATAGGACTTGCTAGCTCGCTGTTTATTGGAACCACATCGCTCATGGCCACCTTGGCTTTTAGTTTTCAACGCTATTTTGAAATGAGCACCTAAAAAAATAGCCTCTAAGTTTTTTTACCCAGAGGCTATTAATGAGTCAGACAACTGCCTGCTTAGGCCGTTACGCCCTTCGCGTTCTCCACGTACTCTTCAATCTGGTTAAAGTTCAAGTACTTGTAGATCGCCGCGCCGTCCTTGTTCACTACGCCCATGGCTTCGTGGTACTCGGCCACGGTGGGGATGTGGCCCAACTTGGAAGCGATGGCCGCCAACTCAGCAGAAGCTAAAAACACCTGGGTATTCTTGCCCAAGCGGTTAGGGAAGTTACGCGTGCTGGTGGAGACCACGGTAGCACCTTCACGCACTTGCGCTTGGTTGCCCATACACAGCGAACATCCCGGCATTTCGGTACGCGCACCGGCAGCACCAAAGTTAGCGTAATGGCCTTCCTTGATCAAC
>SXSX01000212.1 GCA_005793295.1 Burkholderiales bacterium
CCAACGCCTCGCTGATGGTGATTGACCATGCCGAGCGTTTTGGACTTTCGCAGTTACACCAGTTGCGCGGCCGGGTGGGACGCGGCGCGGCGGCGTCGGCTTGCGTGTTGCTCTATTCCAGCGGCGATGCGCCGCGCTTGAGTGAAGCTGCGCGTGAAAGGCTTAAAGCCATGAGCGATACCAACGACGGTTTTGAAATCGCTCGGCGTGATTTAGAAATCCGCGGGCCCGGCGAATTTTTAGGCGCTCAGCAATCGGGTGATGCGATGCTGCGCTTTGCCAATCTTGACGAAGACCAAGCGCTTTTGGAATGGGCCCGCAAGGAGGCGTCTGTGCTCATGGACAGCCAACCCGCCTTGGCGCACAAACACATTTCGCGCTGGCTGGGAACCAAGGCCGAATTTTTAAAAGCCTAGACTGGATAATGCCGGCATGACACTGACTGAACTCAAATACATCGTTGCGGTTGCAAGAGAGCGCCATTTTGGCAAAGCTGCCGATGCGTGTTTTGTCTCACAGCCCACGCTCTCGGTAGCAGTAAAAAAACTCGAAGAAGAGTTAGACGTCAAACTCTTTGAGCGCAGTGCCAACGAAATTACAGTGACCGCGCTGGGCGAAGAAATCGTTCGCCAAGCCCAAAGCGTGCTGGAGCAAGCTGCCAATATCAAAGACATCGCCAAGCGCGGCAAAGACCCTTTGGCAGGCGCTTTAAAACTCGGGGTGATCTACACCATTGCTCCGTATTTGTTGCCTGATTTGGTGCGCCAAGTCATTACCCACCTGCCGCAGATGCCCTTGATGCTCCAAGAAAACTTCACCGTGAAGTTGCTCGAGATGCTGCGCACCGGGGAGATTGATTGCGCCATATTGGCTGAGCCGTTTCCTGACGCGGGCTTGGCAGTCGCTCCGCTGTATGACGAACCATTTTTTGCAGCCGTTCCTAGTCAACACCCGTTGGCCAAGCTCAGCAGCGTGACCACCGAGGCACTCAAAAACGAGACGATGCTATTGCTCGGCAGTGGTCACTGTTTTAGAGATCATGTTTTAGAAGTGTGTCCAGAGTTTGCTCGTTTTTCTAGCGATGCAGAGGGCATTCGTAAAAGTTTTGAGGGCTCCTCGCTTGAGACGATCAAACACATGGTTGCTGCAGGCATGGGCATTACGCTGGTGCCCGGCTTGAGCGTTCCAAGCCAGGCATTGCAACCCAGCAAACGCCTCCGCGACGATGGTTTTGTGACATACCTACCGGTGCAAGACGGCAAAGGCGTGCCACCTCCAACACGGCGTGTGGTGCTGGCATGGCGGCGCAGCTTTACCCGTTACGAGGCCATCGCCGCTTTGCGTAACGCGGTTTACGCCTGCGAACTTCCAGGTGTTACGCGTTTGTCGTAGCGCTTAAAAGCCCATGACAGCTGGCCGCTTTTCGCTCTACCTTGATTTGATTCGTTGGAACCGCCCTGCGGGGTGGCTGTTGTTGCTCTGGCCCACATGGAGCGCACTTTGGTTAGCAAAAGGCGGCTTTCCTGGCTGGCATCTCTTAGCGGTGTTTACTTTGGGCACCGTGCTCATGCGCAGTGCGGGTTGTTGCATCAACGATGTGGCCGACCGCGAGTTTGACCGCCACGTCAAACGCACCGCCGAGCGCCCGGTAACCAGCGGCAAAGTTGGAGTGCGTGAAGCCTTGGGCTTAGGCGCAGTGCTGGCCTTGTTGGCATTTGGCTTAGTACTGACCACCAACACTGCAACCATTGCATGGTCTTTTGTCGCATTGGCTGTGACTTTGATGTATCCATATGCGAAACGCTTTATCGCGATGCCACAGGCAGTTTTAGGCGTGGCCTTTAGTTTTGGAATTCCAATGGCGTTTGCCGCAGTGCGGTCTGACGTTTCGCTTGAGGCGTGGGTTCTTTTGCTGGGAAATTTGTTTTGGGTATTGGCTTACGACACCGAATACGCAATGGTGGACCGCGATGACGATCTGCGCATTGGCATTCAAACCTCGGCTATTACGCTAGGCCGCTTTGACGTCAGTGCCATCATGCTTTTTTACGCTGTGTATTTATCGGTTTGGGCGGGGGTGCTTGCAAGGCAGGCTACCAATGCTTATTTTTTAGCAGGCATCGCTCTAGCAGCGGCCCAAGCGGTATGGCACTTTTTCTTGATCCGTAGTCGCAGTCGCGAAGGGTGCTTCAAAGCCTTTCGACTCAACCATTGGCTGGGGCTAGCAGTTTTTGGCGGTGTGGCTTTAAGCCTAGGCGTATAGCTGTAGTCGCTCCTCGCGTTTTTTTAAGCGCCAAAAATACGCGCTAACCGAATTCCAAAACCCTGAATCCAAGGCGCAACATAGCGCAGGCGCGGCCGCCGAGCTTCGGATGCGGCAATGATTTTTGCAACGATTGAGCGTGTGTCTCGGGCCTCTAAAAAAGCAAAGGTTCGCTTTTCCTTAACTTTCATGGCCTTGGCTTGTGCAAAAAAGTACGAAGACTCGTCCATCCACGCGTATTTGCGATCTGTCATAGCTTGGTTAAAGCCGGTGTGAATTGCACCAGGCTCTATCACTGCGATTTGCACGTTTTTCCCAAGCTGGTCCATCTCAGCACGCAAACCTGCTGCTGCAGCGGAGAGCGCAAATTTAGTCATCGAATACGGCATCAAAAACGGCATGGGCAAGCGACCTGCGATCGAGCTGATAAACAACACTGTTCCGCTTTGGCGGGCAATCATGCCTTTGAGTGCCACCTGGGTCAGCTCCAAGGTTGCAAAAACATTCACCTCAAAGACCTTGCGAATGCGGTTGACGTCCACCTCAGCCAAGGAGCCTGACTCCCCCAGCCCCGCGTTGTTAATTAAGACATCGATAGGCCGACCCAACAGCAAATTCCGGTCGGCGGCGTCGGTGATATCCAACTTAAAAACCTCCATCGCCTGACACCGCTGGGCACACTCCGCTCGCAAAGCATCGGCTTGAGATGCGCTAAACGTCGTGGCAAGCACCGCGTGGCCCCGCTCTGCCAAGGCAAATGCCGCATCACGGCCAATGCCTGTGCCTGCTCCGGTGATAAGAATGGTTTTGCGCATTACGGTGTAGGGGAATAAAGTGAATTGGCGCTCGGGCCAAGAAGTCGCAACTTTAGCGCAGCCTCAGGGCGTCAAGCCTTTGGAGGCGGGTTGCGCCGTAAAATCGGCGACATGCTCTCTGTTAAAACCGAACTTCTTGAAGCCTTAGCCACGGCCTTAGAACACCTATCGCCAGGCGCTGGCTCCAAAGCCGCCTTTGAATCACCCAAGGTCGCCGCACACGGTGACTTTGCGATTACTGCTGCCATGCAGTTGGCGAAGCCGCTCAAGCTCAACCCCCGCCAACTCGGGGAACAATTACGCGAGGCGCTGTTGGCCGCGCCGGCATTTCAAGAGTGGGTTCAAGATATTGAGATTGCAGGCCCCGGCTTTATCAACATTCGACTCAAGCCCGCAGCCAAACAACAAATCGTTCGCGAGGTTTTAGCGACTAAGGAATGTTTTGGCTACCAAAAAGAAAACGGCCAACGCTTGTTGGTGGAGTTCGTATCAGCCAACCCCACCGGCCCGTTACACGTTGGCCACGGCCGCCAAGCCGCTTTAGGTGACGCCATTTGCAATTTGTTCGCGACCCAGGGCTTTAATGTCTACCGCGAGTTTTATTACAACGACGCGGGCGTCCAAATTTCTACCTTGGCCAGCAGCACCCAGTTGCGCGCCCAAGGATTCAAACCGGGCGACGATTGTTGGCCCGTTGACCCCGAAAATCCCGCAAGTAAAGCGTTTTATAACGGCGAATACATCGCAGACATCGCTACCGATTTTTTGGCGAAAAAAACCGTTCAATCCGACGACCGCAGCTTCACTGCCAGCGGCGATGTCGCTGATCTCGATAGCATTCGCCAATTTGCGGTGGCGTATTTGCGCCATGAACAAGATTTGGACTTGAAAGCTTTCTCGGTTGCGTTTGACAACTACTACTTAGAGAGCAGTTTGTACACCAGTGGGCGCGTTGAAGCCACGGTAAAAAAACTCCAAGACGCAGGAAAAACCTACGAACAAGGCGGTGCGTTGTGGCTCAAGACGACCGAATACGGCGACGACAAAGACCGCGTCATGAAAAAAGGCGACGGAACCTTTACCTACTTTGTCCCTGATGTGGCGTACCACATTGCCAAGTGGGAGCGCGGATTCACCAAGGTTGTCAACATCCAAGGCACCGACCACCACGGCACTATCGCCCGTGTTCGTGCCGGCCTTCAAGCGGCTGGTGTGGGTATCCCCGTGGGCTACCCTGACTACGTTTTACACACCATGGTGCGCGTTGTTCGCGGTGGCCAAGAAGTCAAAATTTCCAAACGCGCTGGCAGCTACGTCACGCTGCGCGACTTGATCGAGTGGACCAGTGCCGATGCGGTGCGATTCTTTTTGCTCAGCCGCAAACCTGATACCGAATACACCTTTGATGTGGACTTGGCGGTTGCTAAAAACAACGACAACCCGGTGTACTACGTTCAATACGCACACGCCCGGATTTGCTCCGTCTTGAGCGCCTGGGGCGGCGAGAAAAGTCAATTGGAAGCAGTCGATTTAAGCGCACTCCAAAGCCCACAAGCGCAAGCGCTGATGTTGGTGTTGGCCAAGTACCCCGACATGCTGAGCGCCGCAGCTCTTGACTTCGCGCCCCACGATGTCACCTTCTATTTGCGTGAACTCGCCGCTAGTTACCACAGCTACTACGACGCCGAGCGGATTTTGGTCGATGACGAAGCGGTCAAGTTAGCCAGACTTGCCTTGGTAGCGGCAACGGCACAGGTGTTGCACAATGGGCTAGCGGTATTGGGCGTGAGCGCTCCGCAAAAAATGTAACAAGGGAATAAAACGATGCACAAACAACACGGCGGCACGATTTTGGGATTTATTTTGGGCTTGGTCACTGGCTTGGCCGTTGCCTTGGGCGTGGCGGTGTACGTCACCAAAGTACCTTTGCCTTTTTTAAGCAAAGGCCAAACCCGCAGCGCGGACCAAAATGAATCGGAAACCAAGAAAAACAAAGACTGGGATCCCAACGCGCTGATAGCCAATAAACCCGCAGCAAAAACGCCTGCTGAGCCAGAGCCCACCAACGCCGCCGAACCTGCCGCCAAAGCGCCCCCAGCTGTTCCCGCCGAGACCCGCTCGGACACTAAACCCGCGGCCACCCCTGCCCCTACCCCAGAAACCAAAGCCGCCGCAAGCGCAGACCCCATTGGCGCATTGGCAAAAGCCAGGACTGCCGCGCCAGAGGCACCTCAAATTACTTTTTACGTTCAAGTGGGAGCATTTAGAACGCCTGACGACGCTGAACGCCACCGTGCAAAACTCGCTTTAAAAGGCGTGGACGCCAAAATCACTGAGCGCGAACTCTCTGGCCGTCCGGTGTACCGCGCCCGAGTGGGGCCATTTGACAAATTGGAAGACGCTGAAGCCGCAAAAGAGAAAATGGACAAACTCGGAATTGAGACTGCTTTAGTCAAAGTCCAACGCTAAATTTTGAACCTACACGCTTTTTTGGAGCTCACATGACTCTTCGCCGCCGTTGTTTCTCTCAGGCAGCCGCTGCGGTGGCAGCTACTGCCATCGTCCCAAGCCTGGCCCACGCTCAACTTAAGGGCCCTGTTGCAGGAACTGACTACCAAGTCTTAGAAACCCGCGCGAGCGTTGAAGCTCCGGCTGGAAAAATCGAAGTGGTGGAGTTCTTTTGGTACAGCTGCCCCCATTGCAACTCTTTTGAACCCGCGCTCAACCAGTGGGTCAAAAAACTCCCAAAAGACATTGCTTTTAGACGCGTTCCTATTGCTTTCAACGACACCTTTGTGCCCCAGCAACGGCTTTACTACACGCTCGAAGCCATGGGCTTGCTTGACAAATTGCACGCCAAAGTTTTTGAAGCCATTCACGTTGAAAAAAATAAACTCGCCAGCGGCGAAGCCATTGTGGAGTGGGTTGGGAAAAACGGCATTGATCAGGCTAAATTTTTGGCGCAGTACAACGGCTTTGGTGTGGTCACCAAAGCGCAGCGTGCCTCCCAGCTCCAAAACGCCTACAAAGTGGAAGGGGTTCCTGCCCTTGGCGTTGCCGGACGATTTTATACCGATGGCAGCATGGCCAAAAGCATGGAGCGTGCACTCCAAGTGGTTGAGGCATTAACCGCCGCAATTCGCGCCAAAGGATAAATTCTTCGCGCAAAGGGCCCCGAGGGTAAAAAGCCCTCGCTACAATCGCAGCGATATGCTTACTGCAAGTTTCGTGCCCTTATGAAAAAACTCATCAATGCCTTGCTTTTTTGCGTGGTCTGTACCGGTCTGGTAGGACCCGCATGGGGCGAAAAAGCCGACCGCAACAAACCTTTGAACGTGGAGTCAGATGCCATGCGCTACGACGACCTCCAACAAGTCACTGTATTTAGCGGTCGCGTACTAATGACCAAGGGCACGATTGTGATTCGTGGTGCACAAATTGATGTGCGCGAAGACCCTGAAGGCTACCAACACGGGCTCGTCACTGGCAGCGCTAAAGATCCTGCTTTTTTCCGGCAAAAACGCGAGGCCATCGAAGAGTTTATTGAAGGCGAAGGCGATACCATTATTTACGACGGCAAAGCCGATACGGTGCGCTTTATCACGAACGCGCGGATGCGCCGTTTGCGGGGCGCCACCTTGGCTGATGAGGTCACTGGCGCCAACATTCTTTACGAAAACCTAACCGATAAATTCTTTGTGGCAGGAACTGACGCCGCTAAAGCTGGCGCTCCCAAGGGCCGGGTTCGCGCCATGTTGACCCCCAAGCCCGATAAAATCACCCCTGTGCCCGCAGCAACGGGCGGTCCGTCTTTGCGCCTCACGCCACAACTTGAAAGTAAGCCGCAGTGAGGCATGGTGACAACCTGATCCCGCCGGCACCCGAGGTGTCTCAGGCGAATTCAGCGCAAGATTCGCTTGAGTTCTCAACAACTGAAGTACCCATCACCGTAGGACGCTTAGAGGCGCTGCACCTGCAAAAGTCGTACGGTAAACGGCAAGTCGTGAAAGACGTTTCGCTGGCTGTCAAAACGGGTGAAGTGGTCGGTTTGCTCGGGCCTAACGGCGCGGGGAAAACAACTTCTTTTTACATGATCGTGGGCTTGGTGCGCGCTAGTGCAGGTGAAATCACAATTGATGGCCAGAGCATTGAACACATGCCCATTCACCGCCGTGCGCGGTTGGGTCTGGGGTATTTGCCCCAAGAGATGTCGATTTTTCGCAAACTCAACGTGGAAGACAACGTGCGCGCGGTGCTGGAGTTACAGCGCGACGACGATGGCAAACCCCTCAAGTCCCCAGACATTGAAACCCGCCTGACTGGCCTGTTAGAAGACCTGCGGGTTGAACACCTACGCATGTCCCCGGCCTTGGCTTTGTCAGGCGGCGAGCGCCGGCGGGTTGAAATTGCCCGCGCTTTGGCAACCCGGCCGCGCTTTATTTTGTTGGACGAGCCCTTTGCTGGTATCGATCCAATTGCGGTGATCGAGATTCAGCGGATCATCAACTTTCTTAAAAGCCGCAACATCGGCGTTTTAATTACCGATCACAACGTGCGCGAAACCTTAGGCATTTGTGACCATGCTTACATCATCAACGATGGGCATGTTCTTGCGCAAGGTAGCCCGCTTGAGATCGTCAACAACGCCGAGGTGCGGCGTGTGTATCTCGGCGAAAACTTCAAGATGTAGGCATGAAACAAGGCCTGTCCCTACGGGTATCCCAGCATCTGGCTTTAACGCCACAGCTGCAGCAATCCATTCGTTTGCTGCAACTCTCCACCTTAGAACTCAGCCAAGAAATCGAGCAAATGCTCGAGGCTAATCCGTTTTTAGAAGTGGACCACGAAGCTGCTGAACGCGAACAATATGGGCTTGAGCAAGCGGATGCGCAAGTCAGCGAAGGCGATCGCCTGTCGGAGTTTGCGCCCTCCTCGGTCACCGATTACGCCAGCACAACGTCCACCGACGGTAACAAAGACCAAGAAATCACGCCTCTCAGCGCGGAGATCGGTGGCGATGACAGCGTCAACTGGGAAGGCGACGGCATGACTGAGACCGCCCCCGACGATGGTGAGTGGGGTGGCGACGCTAAAGCCAAACCCAACAACTTAGGTGATGACGAAGACAAAGACGCCACGGAGTTGGCGCGGGTCCAAGAGTCGCTGCAAGCGTTTTTACATCGCCAAGCCTTGCGCTTGCGCTTAAGCGATACCGACAGCGCTGCTTTGCGGTTTTTGATTGAGTCGCTCAACGACGATGGCTATTTAGAAGATCCGCTGGAGTCTTTGGCCGCAGGATTAGCGGGTGACGATCTAGAACAACAAGAAGACTTGGTTCACCACTTCACCGTGGCCTTGGGCTTGTTGCAAAGCTTAGATCCGGTGGGTGTGGGTGCGCGTGATTTGGCTGAATGCCTGCGGCTTCAACTCAAAGCCCAAATTGCGGACCTCGCAGAAACCGGCATCGACACAGACAACCCCAGGATCACAGCGCACGGAGAGATGCTTGAGGTAGCTTTGCGTATTTGCCAGCAACCCATGGAACTCCTGGCACGGCGCGATATCAAGCGCCTCGTTCAGCTCGGCGTTGGAAGCGACGCGTTGGTTCGCGAAGCGATTGCTTGGATTGCCCGCTTAGAGCCCAAGCCAGGGAGGCGCTTTGTGGACGTAGAGCGCAATATTGTGGTTCCTGACGTTTTGGTGACTGCGATCAACAAAGCCGGTGCCACACCGAAGTTCAAGGTGCAACTCAACCCCGATGTGATGCCGCGACTTCGGGTCCATGACATTTACGCCAACGTCTTGCGCAACCACAAAGCCAGCTCCAGCCACGCAGGACTCCAGCAGCGTTTACAAGAAGCCCGCTGGTTCATTAAAAATATTCAGCAACGCTTTGACACCATCTTGCGCGTAAGCACGGCCGTGGTGGAGAGACAAAAAAGTTTTTTTACCCATGGCGAACTGGCGATGCGGCCTTTGGTCTTACGCGAAATTGCTGAAGAGCTCGGCTTGCACGAATCCACCATCAGCCGCGTGACCACCGCCAAATACATGGCAACGCCATTTGGAACGTTTGAGCTGAAATACTTTTTCGGCTCAGGCTTGGGCACGGAATCAGGCGGGAACGCTTCCAGCACCGCAGTTCGCGCTTTGATCAAGCAATTTATCAGTGCCGAGAGCTCCAAAAAACCACTCAGCGACAACCAGCTTTCTGAGATGCTGAAGGAACAAGGCATTGAATGCGCCCGCCGCACCGTTGCCAAATACCGAGAAGGCCTCAAAATCGCTCCTGCTACTTTGAGAAAAGCGCTTTAATTTCTTTCTTATTTTTTCCCCGCTGCTTTTCTCGCAACCCTAGACTCCATGAACCAACTTCAAATTTTTCTTCCCTGCGCCGCTGGGGTTGAAGATTACTTAGCCGCTGAGGCCCAAGCGATTACCAGCCTGCCTGATCAGGCGGTTCAAAAATGGCGTGGCGGCGTGCTGATCAATGGTTCATGGCGAGCCATGTTGCTGCTGAACCTGCACTGCCGCTTAGCACAACGGGTTTTGGTTCAACTCTCGTACACCCCTTACCGCAGCGAGCAAGACCTGTACCGCGCTGCCAGCGAAGTGGCATGGGAAATTTGGTTCACGCCTAAGCAAAGTATCAAAGTCGAAGTGACTGCGCAACACAGCCCTTTAACTTCTTTGAACTTTGCCGCGCTCAAGATAAAAGACGCAGTGTGCGATCGTTTTCGGGAAAAAGCCCACGGCGTACGCCCCGATGTCAACACCCAATGGCCTGATGTTCGCATCTACGCCCATCTCACCACCGACAGCTGCTCGCTGTATATCGACACCTCGGGCGAGCCCCTGTTTAAACGCGGCTGGCGTGAAGACAAGGGCGACGCGCCGCTGAAAGAAACCTTGGCTGCTGCGATGATTGCAGCCAGCGGTTGGGCTGCGGGCGAGGGAGACCTTCAGCCCCTCTACGACCCCTGCTGCGGCAGCGGAACCATTGCCATTGAAGCCGCCCAAATCGCTTGCAATATCGCCCCGGGCAGCCTGCGTCACTTTGCGTTCGAAAAGTTTTTACCTTTTCAAGCCCACGTGTGGAGCGCCATCAAAGCCGAGGCCGCAGGCGCCATTGTCAAACCCGAGCCGGGTCAGAAGCCTTTGATTTATGGCAGCGATGTGTCACACCGCATGGTCGACTTTGCCGAGCGCAACGCCGAGCGTGCTGGTGTTGCCGATGTGATTGAATTTCGCGGCGGGGATGCGCTACAACGCATGCCGCCTATTAAAGGCGGTGGCGTTATGCTCTTGAATCCGCCCTACGGCGAACGTATTGCGGTAGCAGGCGTGGCCGGTGAATCAGCTGCGCGGTTTGGAGCCCGTGAGCTCGCGCACACCGACGATGGTGGCGAATTTTTTAGCCAACTCGCAAGCCACTGGAAAAAGAACTTCAGCGGATGGAGCGCCTGGATGCTCACGCCTGACCTTAAGCTCCCTGGAAAAATGCGCCTCAAAGAATCTCGCCGCGTTCCGATGTGGAACGGCCCGATTGAGTGCCGCTTGTTTCGCTTTGACATGGTCGCCGGGCGCATGGCCAAGCCGACCGCACAGCCTTCAACCGATGGTTGAGCCTGCTCATGTAGTCTTAGACACCAATATTGTTTTAGACCTGTTCATTTTTAAAGATGTCCAAACCCAAGCGCTCAACGACGCCCTTTCCCAATCCAAGCTTGCGTGGTTAGCTACCGCAGCGATGCGCGAAGAATTAGAGCGTGTTTTGGCTTATCCAAAAATTTCCAAGCGCATGGCCTTTTATGCGCTTTCTGTCGATGAAATTTTGGAGAAGTTTGATGCAGGGTCTCGCATCGTAGAAGCTCCAACTAAAGCCAGCGTCACCTGCAAAGATCCCGATGACCAAAAGTTTATTGATTTGGCCGTAGAGCACAGCGCCATCTTGCTTAGCAAAGACCAAGCCGTTCTTTGCATGGCCAAGCGCCTAAGCGCTTTAGGGGTTATCTATACCGGGGCCGCTGGCGCCATCAAAGCCGCACTGCCACAGGTGCTCTAAGTCGCCTGCAAGTTGAACGTCTTGGGCGTAGACCTGTAAGCCCAAAGCGTGTGCAAATTGACAAAGCCCAGCTAGCCAGGCTGCATCACCCGGGGCGACCGTTAAAAATCGCAATCCTTTTGATACCAAGGGCGAAAGCTCTGCGAGCTGGTGGCCTGCGGATGTCAAACCGGCGCGGATACTACGGGCTTGTAGTGCCAAACAAAAAGCCTCGAACGCTTCGCCTTGACGCAGCGCGGCGGCTTCGCTCATTGAAAAAACAAGGTGGTTCGCAGCCCGTTCGTGCTTATCAAGCAAAGCCAATAAGCGGGGTATAAAACGGATATCCATCAATGAGGCTGCGCTAATGTGCAAGTGCAAGTTCAAGGTCATCTCCGCTAGCGCACCCGCTCTCTGCATTGCGACTTCAAGCGTTGCCAACGCAGTTTCAGTAAAAGCCAAATCTAAATCGGCCGTGTACTGCAAACGTTCTGCCACTGGCCGCCATTGGTAAGCATCAATGATGCTGTCTGTGAATGCGTTATAGATACGCAGAGTCACGTTCTCAAAAAGATGCGCCTTGCTTGGTACTACAAGCGCTTGATGGTGGAGCTCTAGCGTGTTGGAGGTGAGCGTCGCATCAAACACGGCCACCCAATCGGCGCTACTTTGCGGCAAGCCAGGGACAGAATCCGAATCTGCCACGCAGATCGCGTCTCGACCTTGCGCTTGGGCTGCAGCTAAAGCCCCATCTACTTTTGAAAAAATCGCAGGCAAGGCATCTTCACGTCGAAAACGTCCAAGACCTATCCACGCTGTTGTCTGTGTTTCTGAAGAAAGGGGCGAAACCTTGCGGCGCAAGTCGTTCAAAAGTTGGTTAGCCCACGCCACTGTATTTGAATCTGCACCACCACCTTCGTCTACATTCGTCGCTTGGGGAAACAAAACACCAAAATCTGACCCATTAAGACGACCCACCAAAACCCCATTTAAGCCAAACGTATTCGAGCGTAAAACCTGCGCCACCTGATTGAGCCAAACATCGGTCGCCTCCCAGCCTCCAAGTCGATTGCGCTGCGCTAACCCAGACAGTCGAAGCAAGACCAAACTCCCGCCCTCAAAATTAAGCTTGTCCTGCGTGTTTTGAAATTGTCGCAAAAATTGAGCCCGGTCGGGCAGGCCGGTGACGCGGTCAGTCTTGCGATTTAATAAACTCTTGAATATTTGCAAAGCAATGCCACCCCTTTATGACGAAGTGTTTTTGAGAATCTTCAATTCGATTCATTATCTCAATACCCGCAAAAGTGTGTAGATCGTATCCGGCGCATCCGCTGGCGGATTCTCGATCTTGTCTTTTCGAACACGCAAAACGTAGCGCACCTCTTTTAAGGGTTGAAACCCAGTGATTTCTTGGAACAGAGGAACCCACTTTTGTTTAGGTTGACCGACCACCGCCTCACGGACCATAAGGCACTGCATTTCAATCAGGCCCTTACAAGCGCGGCTTTTGGCTGCTACCTCAAGTGTGACCACGCTACTCATCCAAGGTCGCACGCAACTTGCTAACTCTGTATTCCAAAGATAGCCCGCCGAAGGCTTGCATCCATGCCCATCGGAATCGCCCCCAATACGATCTAGCTTCTCAATAGCGCATTCACCCTGTGTCAATTCCTTAGCGTTGGCAGTCTTAAGCAAGCAGCGGTTTGAAAATGTTTGGGGGACAGGTTCACCGGGAACTTGGCCGCAGACAGGAGCGTACTCGCGGGTACAGACCTGGGCATGTGCGGTTGACGCAAAGACTGCTAGCTGGCAGAGCATAAATAAGAAACAACGCACATTCATTTTTCTTGTGAATCGCGAACTACTCATCTCGACACAGCTGCACGATACCCAATCTCCATGGTGTGAAGAATGGTTGCGTGCAATGTACCTATTTTGGGATTATTTCCGTGAGGGCTCCGAGGAGGGACTTTGAAGTATCGGTCAGTCCATGGCAATTCTACAACTATTTTAAAGTCAAATTTTGTGTCATAAGCCAAACCTGCGAGAGCGTAAGCCGCCGGATTTTTGGCTTGCGTGATTGCTACTTCGCCCGTTTTAAGGCGGGTCAAGTTTTGAGACGTGCCATAAACCACACGGACTACATCGCCATTGTCTCGACGCTCGACACTCATAACGAGTGCAGGCCGTGGTTTCGGCCCTGGCTCCATACCTGGAACTTCTGGAAACAAGCACCAAACCAAGTCGCCCGGGGCTGGGAGCCTCCAGTTAACCAAACAGCGCCTCCCGCGAAATGACCTTGCCCATTGGTAAATGCTTTTGAGCATCTTTACGCAAGGCTTTGATTTGCTTAGCGCTTAACGGCCCGTCATCAGGGGCATAGGCCGGCAATATATCCGTTGCGAACTTTGACAACGCCATGTGAATGACTTGTGTTTCGTTCACCTCTAACACCTTGGCGAGGGCTTTGACAGTATTGCGAGTTACGCCAAACTGCGTATCCTTGGACCTGAATTTCATCAAAAGGTTGTCACTGATAACTGTCATTGGTAAGCCTTAGTTTGTATATATAAACTATATATATTTTTTTGTAATTTTGCAAGTCCTTTTTACAGTGACACGACAAGCGCCCCATCAGCGTGAATTTTTGGCGTAACAAGAAAAAACCCCATTAGCACATGGCTACGGGGGTTTTAGGGGCTGAAGTTTTTTACGTTTAAGTAAACTGCTCATTAAAACGGAATATCGTCATCCATATCGTCAAAGCCACTCGCAGGGCGGGCTGCGGGGGCTTGGCGCGGCGCGGGAGCCGCAGCTGCGGTGCGAGGGGCGCTTGGCGCGGCGCGGCGTTGAACGCCGTCTTCGCCTTCGCTTGGGCCGCCCATGCCTTCTCGGCCACCGAGCAGTTGCAGCTCTGTGGCTACGATGTCAACCGTGTTTTTCTCTACGCCGGCTTGGTCGGTGTATTTGCCGTATTTGAGGCGGCCTTCCACATAAATAGGTCGGCCTTTTTTGACGTATTCGCCAGCGATTTCAGCAAGGCGGTCATAAAAGGTCACGCGGTGCCACTGGGTATCTTCGATGGTCTCACCGGTGTTTTTGTCTTTGCGTCGGCTACTGGTTGCAATGCTAACGTTTGCCACTGCTTGGCCCGAGGGAAGGTAGCGGATTTCGGGGTCGCGGCCGCAGTTTCCGACCAAAATAACTTTGTTTACCGATGCCATGGTTTTCTCCAGAATTGTTGCTGCATTATCCCGCCTTTATGGCTGGGATTTTTTATGACGCCGCCTTTGGCGCTTGCATTCCCCAGGCCACCCCGAGCCAAGCCAGTATGGCAAGGCTGCTGACTAAAAACAAGCCGGGCGCACCCGCAGTTTTAACCACCCAGCCGCCCACGGCGCCGCCGACAAAAAATCCCAATGACTGCAAAGTGTTGTAAACCCCTAAGGCGGTTCCGCGCGAGGCTGCAGGTGCTAAGCGCGAGGCCATGCTGGGTTGGCTGGCTTCGAGAATGTTGAAAGCGCAGAAAAACGCAAACAGTAAAAACGCCAAATCGGGCAATGTCGGTGTGTGGGTTGCAACATACAGTAGCCCGACTTGTACTGCGCCAACCAAGCCCACTGCCCACAAAAATACCGCTCGCAAATAACCGCGTTTTTCTAAAGGAAAAAGCGTTGCGCCCATCACAAAAAAGGAGGCCAAGACGGCGGGTAAGTAAAGAGTCCAGTGGTGGTCTTTGTCTAAACCCGCCTCGACCATCATGGCCGGCAGCGCCATCCACATGGAGAGTTGCACCGCGTGCAATACAAAAACGCCAAAATCCAGCCGCAAAAGCCCGGGGTGCGTGAGCACCTGCCGCAGCCCGCCGCGCCCAACCGCCACGTGTACTGTTGGTTCAGGCGGAACCCACCAGACCACCACGCCAATACCTGCAACCGCCAAGACCGCGGTGATCGCAAACAAACCATGCAAACCGAGAACGGCGGCCAGCAAGGGGGACATTACCAATGACAAGGCGAACATCAAACCAATACTGGCGCCGACCAAGGCCATGGCTTTGGTGCGCACCACATCGCGGGTTTGGTCTGCCAAAAGCGCGGTGACTGCCGCTGAGATAGCCCCAGCTCCTTGGACGGAACGGCCCACGACCAACCAAAGCAAAGTGGGCGCCCAAGCGGCCAAGGCGCTGCCTAAGGCAAAAATCACCAAACCCACCACCATCACGCGCTTGCGCCCAAACCGGTCGGAGGCCATGCCAAAGGGAATTTGAAGAATGCCTTGGGTGAGGCCGTAAATGCCCATGGCCAAACCCACCCACGCCGCGTCGTCGCCCCCAGGGTATTTACGTGCTTCCAAAACAAAAACGGGCAATACGAGAAACAAACCCAGCATACGCAACGCAAAAATAGAAGCCAAAGAGGCGCTGGCGCGCCGCTCCATGGGCAACATGGCGAAGGCAGAGGATGCAGGGGCTTGGGGTTGAGACACGCAGGGGCTTTACAAAATGTTGGAGATTGGTATTGTGCCCCAGCGATAATGTACGGTTTTGTCCGGCACGCACGTTTTGAACTCTCCCCACACTCCTTTTGATTTGGCTGGCGCACTGGGCGAACAGCCTGAGGCATATTTAGGCTCAGTTTTACGTCAAGACCGGATCAGCGTGCGGGGTGCGAGAACGCACAACCTCAAAAATATTGACCTCGATATTCCCCGCAACCAACTTGTAGTGATTACAGGTTTGAGTGGTTCAGGAAAATCAAGCCTGGCGTTTGACACTTTGTACGCCGAAGGACAGCGCCGTTATGTAGAGAGCTTGTCCACCTACGCACGGCAGTTTTTGCAGCTCATGGACAAGCCCGATGTAGACATGATCGAAGGCCTCTCGCCTGCCATCTCGATCGAGCAAAAAGCCACCTCACATAACCCGCGCTCCACTGTGGGCACAGTCACAGAAATTCACGATTATTTGCGGCTTTTGTTTGCCCGCGCGGGAACGCCTTTGTGCCCAGACCATGGGCTGGCGCTGCAAGCGCAAACGGTTAGCCAAATGGTAGATGCGGTTTTAGGCTTGCCGCTAGACACCCGCATCATGATTCTGGCGCCGATTGCACGGGAAAAGAAGGGTGAATTTACGGACGTGTTTGCTGATATGCAGGCGCAAGGCTACGTGCGCTTTCGTTTGAATGGCAAAGTGGTCGATTTTGACGATTTGCCAGCGCTTAAAAAAACCGAGAAGCACGATATTGACGTAGTCATTGATCGTCTCAAAGTACGCCCCGATTTGCAGCAACGGCTTGCCGAGAGTTTTGAAGCGGCGCTGCGCTTAGCCAACGGGCGGGCGATTGCGCTGGAGATGGACAACGCAGGCGCTGACGGCGCGCTCGTTGAGCATTTGTTTAACGCTAAGTTTGCGTGTCCCGTGTGCAGCTACTCAATCAGCGAACTTGAGCCACGCTTGTTTTCTTTTAACTCGCCGGTGGGCGCGTGCCCGAGTTGTGATGGTTTGGGCCACCAAGATGTTTTCGATGTGACCCGCGTGGTAGCGTTTCCATCGCTGAGCTTGGCCAGCGGCGCCATCAAGGGCTGGGACCGGCGCAACGCGTATTACTTTTTGATGTTGGAGAGTCTGGCCAAGCACTACCGCTTTGACATTGACGCACCGTTTGAGTCGTTGGACGCATCGGTACAAAAAGCTATTTTGTACGGCTCGGGTACCGAAGATATCAAGTTTAGTTACACGGTGGATTCTGGCGCTTCGCAGGGTAAGAAGTTGTCTAAAAAACATCCCTTTGAAGGCATCATTCCCAACATAGAGAGACGTTACCGCGAGACCGATTCGGCCTTGGTTCGGGAAGACCTCGCCCGAATGCGCAGCTCCCAAGCGTGTACCGAGTGCAACGGTTCGCGCCTGCGCCGCGAAGCCCGCCACGTCAAAATTGGCGAAGGCCCGCAAGCCCGCGCTATTTTTGAGATCAGTCACAGCACGTTGCGCGATGCGTTTGCATATTTCAGTACGCTCACCATGCACGGCGCCAAAGGCGAGATTGCGGCCAAAGTAGTTCGAGAAATTGGCCTACGCTTGAAGTTTTTAAACGATGTGGGCTTGAATTATTTGAGCTTAGACCGCAGCGCGGAAACGCTCAGCGGGGGCGAGTCGCAGCGTATTCGATTGGCCAGCCAAATTGGCTCGGGCTTGACGGGCGTGATGTATGTTCTTGACGAACCCAGCATCGGGCTTCACCAGCGCGATAACGACCGGCTCATTGGCACCTTGAAACACCTGCGCGATATTGGCAATAGCGTGTTGGTCGTTGAGCACGATGAAGACATGATGCGCGCGGCCGACCATGTGATTGATATGGGACCAGGCGCCGGAATTCACGGGGGCCAAGTGATTGCCCAAGGCACGTTTGACCAAGTCAAAGCCAACCCGAAATCTTTAACCGGCCAGTATTTAGCCGGGACGTTGAAAATTGACGTTCCCACCCAGCGCCGCGCCTGGCTGCCTACGGTTGCTGCTAAAACCTACCAAGCTAAACACCCGTCTCGCTTTGCACCCAGCCCCGCCGCTGAGCGACGCGCCCAACGGGAAGCCCGCCACCGCGAAACCTTGGGCGACTTGCAAGCATTGCGCGTTATAGGGGCAAGCGGTCACAACCTTCAAAACGTGAGCGTGGAGTTTCCGGTGGGCTTACTGACTTGTGTCACTGGCGTATCGGGCTCAGGGAAATCAACCTTGGTCAACGACACGCTGTATGCCGCCGCTGCGCGAACCATCCACCGCGCCCACGACGAACCTGCGGCACATGAATCGATTGAAGGCATTGAGCATTTTGATAAGGTGATTAATGTGGACCAGTCGCCCATTGGTCGCACGCCTCGCTCTAACCCTGCGACCTACACCGGCCTCTTTACCCCGATTCGCGAACTCATGGCCGAGGTGCCGACGGCTCGGGAGCGTGGCTACGGCGCAGG
>SXSX01000213.1 GCA_005793295.1 Burkholderiales bacterium
CCAAGGAATGAAACCGTATCTCTCATAAAAAGACTTCGCTTGTGCACCTATTACATCTAATAAGAGCGCCTATACACCAACAACAGAGGCAAAACGAACCAACCAAGGGTAAATACTTAATTCATTAGCACTCCCACCCCAAGAGTGCTAATATAGAACCCATTGGACTCAAGGAGGTTTCTTATGTCTTCTGTCATTCGCGCAAATTCAAACCTAGCTGTTGCCAATCCGTGGGCGCTGGTGCCACCGCTTGGTAACTTAGACGCCTACATTTCGGCGGCAAACCGCTTGCCTATGCTTACGCTAGAAGAAGAGCAGCTGTTCGCGCGTCAGTTTAAAAACGACAACGACTTGGAAGCGGCTGGGAAATTGGTCTTGTCACATCTGCGTTTGGTGGTTTCGGTGTCGCGCCAGTACTTGGGCTATGGGCTGCCGCACGGTGATTTGATCCAAGAGGGCAATATTGGGCTGATGAAGGCGGTGAAACGCTTTGATCCGGACCAAGGCGTGCGCTTGGTGAGCTACGCGCTGCATTGGATCAAGGCGGAAATTCACGAATACATTCTGAAAAACTGGCGCATGGTGAAGATGGCTACGACCAAATCACAGCGCAAATTGTTTTTTAATCTGCGCTCCATGAAACAGCGCTTTAAATCCGAAGATGCCGCGGCTGATGCTGCTACACACCGCGAAACTTTGAGCCCCACGCAGGTTCAGACCATGGCGCGCGAGCTCAACGTGAAGCCCGAGGAAGTGTTGGAGATGGAAACCCGCTTGTCGGGTGGCGATGTCCTTTTAGATCCGATGGCCTCCGATGATGGCGAAGATACCTTTGGGCCGATTGCCTACCTCACCGACAGCAACCATGAGCCTTTGGCCATGATAGAAGCCCACCGCCGCGACGTGCTTGCCAGCGACGGTATTGCCGCCGCTTTGGATAGCCTCGACCCGCGCAGCCGGCGCATCGTTGAAGAGCGCTGGCTCAAGGTGAACGACGACAACTCAGGTGGCATGACGCTGCATGATTTGGCAGATGAATACGGCGTGAGTGCCGAGCGCATTCGCCAGATTGAAGTTGCGGCGATGAAAAAAATGCGCGCCGCTTTGGCTGACTTTGCTTAAAACAGTTGTCGCTTCAATCAGCGAAGCAGCAACGCGATATCTGCAGCTAGCACCTTGGCACCACTGCCGTAGCGGGTAAACAAACGCAGTTGGCCCTTGGGGTCATACACATAGCTGCCCGCAGAGTGGTCCATGGTGTAACTGGTGGCCGTGCTGCCGGGTACTTTTTTGTAATACACCTTATAGTCTTTGGCCAAAACCGCCAATTGCTCGGGCGTGGTGCGCAGCGCTAACAAACTCGGATCAAAGTTGGCCATATACGCTTTAAGCAACTCGGGTGTATCGCGCTCGGGGTCTACCGTGACAAACAAACCTTGAACGCGCTCGCCATCTTTACCCAATAGCGTTTTGACTTCTGCCAACTCCGCCATCGACGTGGGGCACACATCAGGGCACTGGGTATAGCCGAAGAAAATCACAACTACCTTGCCAGCAAAATCAGTGAGGTGACGCACTTGACCATTGTGGTCTGTGAGCTCAAAGTTCTTGGCGTAATCGGCACCGGTGATGTCAACCGACGCAAACGCGGGCTTTTGCTCTGAACATCCAGACAAGAGCGCCGCGCTCATTGCACAAGCGGCAAAGGTGGCCCGCATCAACGCAGAAGCCCAAGACTTATAAAACAACATATCAACCTCGCAAGAGATAGTGGTCCAACAGCAGCGCCGCAAACAAGGCGCTCAGGTGAATCAAAGAGAATCGAAACGTAGCCCGTGACAAGGCCTCAGAATAGTTTCGCAACAAGCGCCACGCGTAAACACAAAACCCCACGCTCAAGCCCAAAGCCACAACCAAATACAACCAAGAGCTCATTCCGTAAATAAACGGCAGCAAGCAAGCCGCAAACAAAACCAAGGTGTAGAGAAAAATGTGCAAGCGAGTGAACTCACTGCCGTGGGTCACCGGCAGCATAGGCAGGCCCGACTTACGGTAATCCTCCACACGGTAAAGCGCAAGCGCCCAAAAATGCGGTGGGGTCCATAAGAAAATAATCAAAAACAAAATCAAAGCTTCAGGACCCACGTCGCCTGTTATCGCCGCCCACCCCAATACGGGCGGCATCGCGCCTGAGGCGCCGCCGATCACAATATTTTGAGGCGTTAAAGGTTTCAGAATCACGGTGTAGATCACCGCGTAGCCCACAAAGGTGGCAAAGGTGAGCCACATGGTGAGTGGGTTGACCCAGAAGTACAGCAACGCCGAACCCAACAAGCCCAATACGGCAGAGAACACCAAGGTTTGGGTGTTACTGAGTTCGCCGCGCGCAGTAGGCCGCCATGCGGTGCGTTTCATCTTGGCATCAATGCCCTGCTCCACTATGCAATTGAAGGCTGCAGCAGCACCCGCAACCAACCAAATGCCTAGGCATGCGACAGCGGCCAATTGCACCTGCGCCCAGCTGGGAGCACCAGCTACGGCCAAGACCATTCCGATGAGTGCGCAAAACACAATGAGTTGAATCACACGGGGTTTGGTCAACGTGTAAAACTGTCGCACGACCGAAGGCGTGGTACGAGTCGAGGTATCGGTTGTGGCTTGGGGGTGTTCGGTCGTAGTCACTGTTGTTTCTCAAAATGGGGGGACGCTTTGCTAGCCACGATCAACCAAACCAAGCATGCGCCCAGGGCGCCAGCTCCACCGGTGTGCAATACCGCTGCCAGCAAAGGCCAGCCTAGCACGACGTTGCTCAGTCCGGTAAGCACTTGAAGCAAAAGCAAAACCAAGAGCCCCTCTGCGGGCTTGCGAAGGGCAGCATATGCGCGCAGCTTCCAAAATAAAACCAATAGAACCATACAGGTCAGACCAGCAAGCAGGCGATGAAAGAAATGGATGGCCGTCAAGGCTTGGAAGCTTAATGGGTTGCCGTCTTGGCTTAAACCCAAAGGCCGCCAAATTTCAAAACCCCGGGCAAAGTCCATCTGAGGCCACCACTGGCCTTGGCACATTGGGAAATCGGTACAGGCCAATACAGCGTAATTGGTACTGACCCAAGCACCGGACAAAACCTGTAAGACGAAGACAACCAATCCCGATACCATCCAAAGCCGCAAACTACGAGGTACGGGAAATACAGGCTGCGCACTTTCACGCAGCGACAACGAGGCGGCTTGGCCAGTCAGCAATGCCAACAGGATGTAGCCTCCCAAAAGATGCAAAGCCACGATCGCAGGGAAAAGTTTCATGGTCACTGTTAGCGCTCCAAAAGCGCCTTGAATACACACCCAAACAAAAGTCAGCGCGGCCCATCCAGGATGCAGCAATTTGGCTTTATCTTGCAGGCTTGCATTTTTCCAAAGCCACCAAGCGCCAAGCGCCAAAGCAAAGATCAGCAGTCCTACGCCAGACGCCAAGTAACGGTGCACCATTTCAATCCAGGCCTTGCTGTGCGTCACAGGACCATCAGGCATGGCGGTTTGTGCATCACTGATTTGACTTTGCGCACCGAGGGGCGACGCATTTCCATAACATCCCGGCCAATCCGGGCAGCCTAAACCGCTGTCCGACAACCGGGTGAATGAGCCAAACAAAACCAAGTCAAAGGTTAAAAAAAGAGTCAACAACGTGAGTGCTTGCAAACGTCCGAAACCTTGCGCATGGCGTTTGCGCCACAGCACCCAAATCAAAGGGAGCCCGGCCAAAACCATGCCTATGCCTACCAGGCGAAGCAACGGAGAGAGATCAAAGAGTGAAGTCGTCATTTCAACGGCCTTCGTTATCCCAAAAGGCAGAAGCGCGAAGCAAGCGCTCGATATCACGCTTGACCTGCGGAACTTGATCGTTCGCAAGTGCCGCTGGAAAACGCATCATCCAATTCCCAATGGGATCGACCAAAAACAAATGTTGGCTTAACTGCGCTCCATCTTGGGGTTGGAGCCATCGCTGCAAATCTGTAGGGTCAACTCGCAAGACCGTGGCAGTCTGAAGTGCCGGTCGCAGAGACGGCGCTAATGGGGCGTCGTCACTGACCAGCCAAATCCAATCCAGTCGGTCTTTTTCTTTTCCCAAACCTTCACGCAACTGCCGTTGTAAATACAGGTTGCGGGTGCAGCTTTCGTCACATGCACCACCGGCCACACTCACCAACAACCATTGTCCTTTAAGCGCACGCAAATTCACTTTGGAGCCGTCAAGGGCTGTGGCTTGAACATCCGGCAGCGGTTGCTGCGGATCAATGAGTTGTCCAAAATTACGCCGCCCCTCGGGGCGAATCACGTAATAGGTGAAATACGAGGCAATCACCGGAGCGGCGCAAACCAACAAAACCAGCAGCATTTTCCACCGGCCGCTGCGCGTTCTATAGACGCCTGAAGCATCCAACTCTTGAGGGTTGGGCATGGAATGCACCGTCAAGCCCAGTGGCTGGTCATCAGTAGCGTGGGGCTTAGACATGGGGGAAAGCATCCTTAGATCGAAAAAAAGTACGGCGGAAAATTTGGAACCAAAGGTACAAGGCGATCACCAGCGCCGATAAACCAAACCATTGAAACGCGTAGCCATAGTGCTTATCAATCCCGAAATTGACCGCAGGCCAATCGCGCCGCAAACCCTCACTCGGTAATCCCGTTTGGCGGACTGTAAAGTCCAAAAGTAGCAAACCTGTCTCGCCACGAAACGCTTCAATATCTAGATTTTGCCGGATAAGTTGTGGAGTACTCTGACCTGGCTCATAAAGCTTAGACGGCGCTAGGGCAATGTGACCTTCAATTTGCACCATGCCAGGGGGCGTTTCAATCAGCGGAACAATTTCACGTTTTTCAAAGTTGCGCGGCGCCCACCCGCGTTGAACCATGACCACCTTATCACTTCCCTCCAATCGCAGCGGCGTGAGGACAAAGAACCCTACTTTGCCGTCCATTTGTCGGTTGTCCAAATACACGGTCGATCGCGCAATCCAACTTCCTGAAAGAAGAACCCGCTGGTGTAGCACTTCATTAACTTCATTTAAGTTCAAGAGCACGTTTAGTGCTAACGGCGGCTTGTTTGCTTGCTGTTCCATCGCAGATTGCAAGGCTTCTTTTTGGGCGGCTCGATCCACCTGCCAAAACCCGAGATAAATCCCCAGCGTGGCAAAGAACGCGGCGACAAGTGATAATAAAAGCGACTTACGTTTTAAATCCAACTGCATATCCTGTACCTATGTCCTACCTTGTCAGTCTTGCCTTCTTTGCTATTCTCGCCAGCTTAGCCACAGCACTTTTTTTCATGCTCCGTGGAAATCCTAATGCCTCAGGAAAATCCAAACGAATGGCCCGCGCACTTGCAATGCGGGTGGGGGTATCGATATTTTTGTTCGCCTGTATTTTGATCTCATGGAAGTTTGGCCTGATACAACCGACTGGAATTCCTCAGGGAACTTAAAGTCTTCCAAATTCTGCGCGAATACAGAATTCACACTCCACTAAAAAAGGCACCTTGAAGGTGCCTTTTTACTGAGCGCACATCACTTAAAGCCAATACACCAAAACGTAAAGGCCAAGCCAAACAACGTCGACAAAGTGCCAGTACCAAGCCGCTCCCTCGAAGCCAAAATGGCGCTCCGAAGTAAAGTGGCCTTTTTGCAAACGCAAGGTAATAAACAAGAGCATCAACATTCCAACAAACACGTGAAAGCCGTGAAAGCCAGTGAGCATAAAGAAAGTGGAGCCGAAAATTCCTGAGCTCAATTTCAAGTTGTACGCTGTATAAGCATGGTAATACTCGTAGCCCTGCACACCCAAGAAGGTGACACCCAACAAGACCGTCATCCACATGAAGTTGATGGTTTTGCTGCGGTTACCGTCAATCAGTGCGTGGTGTGCAATCGTTAAGGTCACGCCCGAAGTCAAAAGCAAGGCCGTGTTAATCGTAGGCAACCAGAAAGGCCCCATGGTGGTGAAGGGCTCGACAATTCCAGCAGGAGAAGCGGTAGCACCTGCAACCAAACTCGGCCACACAGCTTTAAAGTCAGGCCACAACAAAGCATTGTCTAGGCTTCCTAACGAAGGAACGGAGTGCGAACGCGCCCACCATAATGCACTGAAGAAAGCGCCAAAAAACATGACTTCTGAGAAGATAAACCAACTCATGCTCCAGCGGAAAGACAAATCGATCTTTCGGCCGTACTGACCACTTTCGCTTTCAGAAACAGCCTCACTAAACCACTGGTACAAAACGGTCAGCCAAAAAACTAGGCCAAACGCCAAAGAATATTTACCCCAGTCCGCTCCGTTGACCCATTGGCCAGCGCCTAAGATCACAAAAAACAGACCGAGGGTGGCCAGCACCGGATGGCGAGAAGGCCCAGGGACAAAGTAATACGGTGTCATTGCGTGTGCGCTTGTACTCATTTCAGCTCCATTTTTCCAAATTCATCTCTAAAAATTCGTCCTGCCCTTGCAGCTCTTTATTTTGCGACCACCCAGGTAGCCAGTGTAATTAAGCCCAGCACCAAGAGCAGCGCTCCCATCAACCCAACAAACACCACGTGCATGGGGTTCACCTTCGCTAAATCATCTTGGTAACCCGCGCGGCTGCGAATCCCCAAAAAGGACCAAGCCACCAATTTGACGCTGCGCCAAAAGGATGTTTTTTGCTTGTTCTTTTTTTGGGGCTCAGACATTAAGACCCCGCGCCTTTTGTTATCCATTGGGGCGCACTGGCAACTGGGGCCGCAGGCGTTTTTCCGCCTGCTTCAAAAAACGTATACGACAAAGTAATCGTTTTCACATCTTTCGATAGCTTGGGATCAATCACAAAAGCCACCGGCCATGATTTTTTTTCACCAGGCTCTAATGTGTACTGGTTAAAGCAAAAGCACTCGAGTTTATTAAAGTGGGCAGATGCCTGTTGAGGTGCATAGCTCGGAATAGCTTGCGCTGACATCCGACGATTTTGGGTATTTTGGAACTCGTACATGACGGTTGTTAACTCGCCAGGATGAACTTCTACTGAATTCTGCGCCGGTTTGAAGTCCCAGGGGCCACGTGAGTTGGCATCAAACTCAATCGTAATCGTACGCGAGGTATCCACTTGGGTGTTCGCAGGCAATGCGGGTGTAACGCCTTTTAAGGCCTGCTCGCCCAAGGCCAGCACATTGATGCCGGTCATCTCGCAAATCGCCTTGTACAAGGGAACTAAAGCGTAACCAAAAGCAAACATCAGGACCGTAACGACGGCCAACTTTCGCACCATTAAGAAGTTTTCGCGCTGCAAATTCATTGCAAACCTAACGACTTAAAACGATCATTTTGAGCATGAAGCCAGCAAAGAACACGATGGCTACCGAAGCCAAAATCAGCCCCAATTTGCGATTAGACTTTTTTTGTTCAAGTGTCATTGCGTTCTTTGTATCAAGTCAATCGCACTTAAGCAATGACTTTATTGGCCGCAGCGTTCAACTTTGGCGGTGTTTCAAAGGTATGGAAAGGCGCAGGAGAAGGCACTTCCCACTCGAGACCTTCTGCGCCTTCCCAAGGACTTTGAGCGGCTTTTTCGCCTTTACCCATCATGGCTGGAACCACGATATATAAGAAGAAGTAGACCTGTGCAAGACCGAATGCGAAACCGCCGACCGAAGCCAAAGCATTAAAGTCAGCAAACTGCATGGGGTAATCAGCGTAGCGACGTGGCATACCTGCCAAGCCTAAGAAATGCATAGGGAAGAAAGTCACGTTAAAGGCGATCAATGACCACCAGAAATGGATTTTCCCACGGGTTTCGTTGTACATCACACCGGTCCACTTGGGCGACCAATAGTAGTATCCCGCAAACATGGCGTACAAGGAGCCGGCCACCAATACATAATGGAAATGCGCCACGACGTAGTAGGTGTCTTGCAACTGAATGTCAATGGGCGCCATGGCCAAGATCAACCCGGTAAAGCCACCCATAGTGAACACAAAGATAAAGCCCACCGCGAACAACATGGGCGTCTCAAACGTCATGGAACCTTGCCACATGGTGGCGATCCAATTGAAGATCTTCACTGCGGTTGGTACCGCGATCAACATCGTGGCGTACATAAAGAACAGCTGACCGGTGACTGGCATACCGGTCGTGAACATATGGTGGGCCCACACGATAAACGACAAAATCGCGATCGAAGAGGTGGCATACACCATAGATGCGTAACCAAACAGCTTTTTACGCGCGAAGGCTGGGACAATTTGACTGATGATGCCGAAAGCCGGCAAGATCATGATGTACACCTCAGGGTGCCCAAAGAACCAGAAAATATGCTGGTACATGACCGGGTCACCGCCGCCAGCGGGATTAAAGAAGCTGGTGCCAAAGTGGCGGTCCGTGAGCGTCATGGTGATGGCACCGGCGAGGACAGGCATGACGGCGATTAACAAGTAAGCAGTAATCAACCAGGTCCAGCAGAACATCGGCATTTTCATCAATGTCATGCCAGGTGCACGCATGTTCAAAATCGTCACGATGATGTTGATGGAGCCCATGATGGACGAGGCACCCAAGATGTGCATCGCAAAAATACCGGCATCCATGCTGGGGCCCATTTGCAACGTCAAAGGCGCGTACAAGGTCCAACCTGCGGCAGGGGCACCGCCAGGCATAAAGAATGAACCGGCGAGCATCAAGCCTGCAGGAATCATCAGCCAGAAACTAAAGTTATTCATCCGCGCAAACGCCATGTCGGCTGCTCCAATTTGCAAAGGAATCATCCAGTTCGCAAATCCCACAAAGCCCGGCATGATGGCGCCAAACACCATGATCAAGCCATGCATGGTCGTTAAGGAATTAAATAATTCAGGGTTAACCAATTGCAGCCCCGGCTGAAACAATTCTGCCCGGATAAGCAAAGCCAAGATGCCGCCGATAATCAACATCGTAAAACTAAACAGCAAATACAAAGTTCCAATGTCTTTGTGGTTGGTCGCAAAAAGCCAACGCTGCCAGCCCGTGGGCGCGTGGTGGTGGTCGTCATGGGCATGATCGTGGTGATCTAAAACTGCGCTCATACTGATTTCCTTTTCAATTCTCTAAATTCGGTGCGGGTTTTGATTGAACTTGCGTCTACTGGCTTGCCATCACTTGCGCAAAGCCAAAACCTCAGCAGGCTGCACAAGCTGCCCCGTCTTGTTGGACCAATGGTTTTTGGTATAGCTGATCACAGCAGCTATATCGGTGTCGCTCATTGACTTCCATGCAGGCATCGATCCGTTATTTTGACCGTTTAACAAAACCAAAATTTGTTTGTTTTTATCGGCATCGAGTACCACCGCAGCACCATCTAAGGGCTTGATCGGGCCTGCGCCTTTGCCGCTGGCTTGGTGGCAAGCCACACAATTTTGGGCGTATACCTTTTCGCCGCGCTGCGTGAGGTCAGCCAAGGTCCATACTTTGCTTGGGTCGTCAGCCTTGGCAGCCAACTTCTTTTTCTCGCCTTCAACCCAAAGGGAGTAGTCTTCAGCGGACAAAACCTTGACGTGGATTGGCATGTAGGCATGTTCTTTGCCGCACAACTCTTGGCATTGCCCGTGGTAATCGCCGACTTTTTCAGCACGGAACCAAGTATCTCGCACAAATCCAGGAATCGCATCTTGCTTAATCCCAAACGCAGGAACAGCAAACGCATGGATGACGTCATTAGCTGTCGTAATGATGCGAACTTTTTTATCTACAGGAACCACCAAGGGGTTATCCACCTTTAAAAGATAATCATCAACGACTTCACCTTTTTTGGGCCCACCGTTATTGGACATCTCACGTTGTTCGGTGTCGATGGTGGACACAAAAGCAATGCCTTCGCCTTCACCTTTGATGTAGTCATAACCCCATTTCCATTGCATTCCCGTGGCCTTGATGGTGAGGTCTGCGTTGGTGGTGTCCTTCATAGCAACAACCACTTTGGTAGCGGGCAGAGCCATCAAAATGACAATGATGAAGGGGACAATTGTCCAAATAATTTCGACTGTGACCGACTCATGGAAAGTAGCCGCTTTGTGACCGACTGATTTGCGGTGTTTCCAGATGGAATAGAACATCACGGCAAAAACAGCAAGAAAAATGACGACACAAAGAATCATCATGAACCAATGCAGCCACTGTTGATCACGGGCAATAGCCGTGACAGGCGTTGGCAGGTCTAACTGTCGAACGGATGGACCACCTGGCAAATCATTAACCGCATAAGCAAGGCTTAGGGCCGCAGTGCCAAACCAAGCGCCGGCTATGGCCAACAGGGAAACTAATTTTTTCCAAATGCTCTTCATCGTATTCACTTTCAATGCCCAAAAGTAAGCAAACTCAAAAACTAAAAGGGTAGGTTAGGTTTGGGGTAGAACTTCACACAGATAAGGTGTGCGTCCTCCAGAGAAAAACCGCTTTATTGACCTGCATCAATTGTATCCGAGAGTTTTTTTCAACTAACAACTGATAGACAACCAAGGTTTCTCACCTAAAAGGGATTGTTTTTAACGCCCTTAGGAGATTTCAGCGCCGCACGCATTTCATCCATGGTTAAAGTGGTTTCGGCTTTGATTGGAATACGCGGCTGGGGCTTAAACGCATGGCCGTAAATAATCTCGAAGGTCAAACGCAGCCTTTGAGGCTGTTGTGGGTCAGTTAAGTGCGTTTGTAATTGCACATGCAGCTTTTTTAGCCACCCCTTTCCGCGCAAACTTTGAAAACGCCCCACATGCATATTGCGCCCCAAACCCCGCAACTCCTCTAAAAGCCGCTCGGGACTCGAAAAAGTCAACGTGATGCGCTCCATGTCCATGACCGGTTCAGCGAAACCAGCGGCCACCAACATATCACCCCAATCATGCATATCCGTAAATTCATGCGCTGGAGCGGGCCAACCCATGGCCGCATAGATCGGGCGCAACTCCCGCAAAGTATCAGGACCCAAACAGGAAAACATCGCAAAACCATCCGACTCCAACGCCTGGCTCCACTGCGCAATCAGCGCCTGAGGTTGCGCTGCCATATGCAAAGCCATATTGGCCCAGAGCATTTGGACCGGTCGCGTTGGTGCGTCAAACCGAAGGGCTGGACCAACCCACCTTCTAACACTCCACCAAGGGGAACTAAAATACTTATGGACTTGTGAAGGTGAGTCTGAGAATGCTTGCATCACAAAGCACTCTGCCTTGGGGTATCGCTTTGCAAGCAAAGCGTGGGCTTGCAGCCCCCCGCGGATGGGATCCCAATGCAGCCACTGGCGCGGTTGCTTAACCACCCACTGCAAACGACTCTCCATTCTTCGCGCTACCTCTTCGTGCAACCAAGGTGAGCTTGAATCATCTATCGACACGGTCATTTTTCCCCACCGATCAGCGGCAACAGGGTCAAGGGAAGGCGGTCGCTTTGATGTCATAAAGGCAGTATATTGGCTTGATGTTTCGCCAACGGATTCAACGGTTTTTAGATCGGCTCCCGAGCCAATGCGCGGTGTGTAACGCGTGGCCCAGCCAGAGCGTGTGTGAATCTTGTGTGGAGTTGTTTGCCCAGCCGTGTGCGCGTTGTAGTCGTTGCGCTCTGCCGGTTTTGCAGGGGATGCGCCAATGCATTGCTTGCAAAAATAAACCGCCGCACACCGACGCCGCTCTTGCCGCTGTGACTTACAGCTTTCCTTGGGCCAAGATGGTGCACGATTTTAAATTCCATGACAACCCTGCGTGGGCAAGAAGCATGGCCACTCTGATGCGAAGTACGCCTTGGGTCGACCCCGCACTCGATGCTGCAGACTGGGTTGTGCCCATGCCGTTATCCTCAGAGCGGTTGCGTCAAAGAGGATTTAACCAAGCCTTTTTAATAGCGCGGGAATTGGCACCGCAATTAGTCAACAACACTCTTTTACTGCGCATTCAAGATGCCCCCGCCCAAAGTTCTTTGCCTCGCCGTGAACGCTTGGCTAACGTAGAACATGCCTTCGCCATCGAACCTCTGCAACGCCACCGACTCAAAGACAAACGGATTGTCTTGGTGGACGATGTGATGACCAGTGGAGCGTCTATTAACGCCGCCGCTCTCGCCTTAAAACAAGCTGGCGCACAACACGTCACTGCATTGGTTTTTGCCAGAACCGACTAAAAAGCAGCCATTCCAAAAGGCAATCGGTCAAGCGACAATCTGCGTATGTTTAATATTGTTTTAGTGGAACCCGAGATTCCCCCCAATACCGGTAACGTCATCCGACTCGCGGCCAATACCGGATGCAACTTGCATTTGGTAGAGCCCTTGGGGTTTTCAATGGATGACAAACACATGCGCCGGGCGGGCTTGGACTACCACGCGTACGCAACACTAAAACGCCACCGCGATTGGCAAGCTTTTTTAGACACCGAACGTCCCGCGCCAGAACGACTCTTTACCCTCACGACCCGGGGCACGCAAAATCTTTTCGATACGGCCTTTCAACCCGGTGATTGGCTGGTTTTTGGATCGGAGACCAAGGGCATTTCTGACGCAGTGAGGGCCTCGTTTGGGCCTGGGCAAAGCCTAAAGCTGCCGATGCAAAAAGACCAGCGCAGCCTCAATTTATCTAACGCGGTCGCAGTGACCGTATTTGAGGCCTGGCGACAAAACGGTTTTACCTAAAGAAAGCTCTTTAGGGATAAAGGCGTGCCAACGACTCGGCGATACACACGGGCTTGGCAACGCCTTCACGCTGCGTGGTGACTTCCCAAGTGAATTGGAATCCTTGGTTTTCTATTGGGTCCGCTTTCAGTAACTTTAAAGTAGCGCACAGGCGGCTGTTGACGGGTACTGGCCCCATAAACCGGACCTTGTTAAGCCCGTAGTTCACACCCATACGCGCCTGTTTGATTTTGAGCGCCGAGTCAAAAAACTGAGGGATTAGCGACAAGGTTAGAAAGCCGTGCGCAATAGGCGCTCCAAAAGGGCCTTGGCTTGCGCGTTCGAGATCGACGTGGATCCACTGGTGGTCTCCCGTGGCTTGGGCAAATTGATTGATGTGCTCCTGGGTAATTTGAACCCATTCGCTGGTTGCTACTTCTTGCCCGACGCAATCGGCTAAGTCTTGTAATGTTTCAAAAGTTTTCATACCCGGGTTGTTCATAAAGCTTGAAAAGCCCATGGTAACCTCGGCGCATGTTCAGTCCCTCACAAGAAGATGTTCGTCGATTTTTTTGCGCCGTCTACGAAAAATCGCTTCGCAAAGCGCCTATGGAGGCCATCGAAACTTTAGCCAGCCAATGGATCGCCGAGCATCCGGAGTACCACGCAGATTTTTCCAATGTGGATGCAGCCTTGCGTCAGGTGTATTCCAACGCGCAAGGACAAAGCAACCCTTTTTTGCACTTGTCGATGCACCTGTCTATTAGCGAGCAGTGCAGCATTGACCAGCCCCGTGGAATTCGCCAAGCCGTTGAACTACTGACCCACAGGCGCAATTCACTGCACAAAGCCCACCATGAAACCATGGAATGTTTAGGGAAGATGTTGGAAGAAAGCCAAAAAGCGAGGCGTCCCCCGGATGGAGACGCTTACATAGCCTGCGTGCAAAGGCACGCAACCCGAGATTAACCAGGATTAAGAATTAACGGAACCGGCTTTCAGGAACTGTTTTCAGATCACCCGGCAAGCGGCCGATGTAATTGGCCAACTCTTTTAACTCCGCATTGGTGAACTGTTTTGCGACTCCGCCCATGATCGCGTTACCACGGCCCACTTGGGGGTTGCCGTCCACCTTGTAAGCCTTGAGCGCGACATAAAGATAGTCGTTGTGTTGGCCAGCAAGCTTAGGGTAACTTGGATCAATCGGCTTGCTGAGGCTTTCGCCGTGGCAAGACAAACACGCGCCTTTAGCAATTAACTCCATGGCTTTGGCTGAACCATCAGTCGCTTTTTCCAAGGGCTTGGCATTCGTATCGACGCCATTGGCCGCGTAGAAAACAGCCAAGTCAGCCATATCTTGGTCAGAGAGTGATGCAGAAATTCCCCGCATCGTGGGGTGCTTACGCTCGCCTTTTTTGTAGGCATTGAGTGCGGAAATAATGTATTTCTCGCTTTGTCCAGAAATTTTGGGAACTTTATGGATTTCAGGGAAGCTCGCTTGGTATCCCACGATGCCGTGGCAACCGATACACATGGCGTTTTTCTTTTCCCCCGCCTTGGCATCACCCTTGATTTCTAGCGCATTGGCAGAAAGTACGGTCACAGAAGCGACAAGAAAAGCAGACAGGGACAGAAGCAATTGATTCATTTTGCGCAGACAATCAGGTAGAGATTGGTATAAATTGACTGTGAGATTATATCGATGACTATCCGAGCCCATCGCACCCCTGCAAACAATGACTATTGTCAAGAAAAACGACCGCTATGAAATTTCACGGAACTAAAAATTACGTTGCCACCCAAGACCTGATGCTTTCCGTTAATGCAGCAATCACTTTGCAAAGGCCACTTTTAGTCAAAGGCGAGCCTGGAACCGGTAAAACCATGTTGGCAGAAGAAGTCGCCCAAGCACTCGATTTGCCCTTGCTTCAGTGGCACATCAAGTCCACCACCAAAGCCCAACAAGGACTTTATGAGTACGACGCCGTGAGCCGCCTGCGTGACTCGCAGCTCTCAGATATTGATGGCGGTGAGCGGGTCAAGAATATTCACAACTACATTGTCAAAGGCGTCCTGTGGCAGGCCTTTACCGCCGACCGGCCTGTAGCGCTTTTGATTGATGAAATCGACAAAGCCGACATTGAGTTTCCAAACGACTTGCTGCGAGAGATCGACCGCATGGAGTTCTATTGCTACGAAACCCGCGAACTCATCAAGGCCAAACACCGCCCTTTGGTATTTATTACATCCAACAACGAAAAGGAATTGCCCGACGCGTTTCTTCGC
>SXSX01000214.1 GCA_005793295.1 Burkholderiales bacterium
CGTGTTAGACCCCGTCGATCTGATTGATGGCATCGCCTTGGAGCCTTTGCTAGAGAAACGCTCCCAAGGCTTACGAAAACCCGAAACCGCACCACAAGTCAAAAAGAACACCCAAAAAGAATTCCCCGAAGGAATCCCCGCTTATGGCGCCGACGCTTTGCGTTTCACTTTTGCCGCGCTCGCGTCTTTAGGCCGCAGCATCAACTTTGACAGCAAACGCTGCGAAGGCTATCGCAACTTTTGCAACAAGCTCTGGAACGCTACCCGCTTTGTGTTGATGAACTGCGAAGGACAAGACTGTGGCTTGAAAGAGCACACCAAAGCAGAATGCGTTGTCGGCGGTCCGGCCCACGGCTACCTCGACTTTAGCCAGTCCGACCGTTGGATTGCTTCGCGGCTGCAGCGCGTGGAAGCCGAGGTTGCCAAAGGCTTTGCGGAATACCGCCTAGATAACGTGGCCAATACGATTTACGAATTTGTGTGGAACGAATTTTGTGACTGGTACCTTGAAATTGCCAAAGTGCAAATCAACAACGGAACTCCTGAACAGCAGCGTGCCACCCGCAGAACCTTGATCCGCACGCTAGAAACTATTTTGCGATTAGCGCACCCAGTCATTCCGTTTATTACTGAAGAGTTATGGCAAAAGGTCGCCCCTGTGGCTGGGCGTGCAGGCCCATCCGTCAGTATTGCGGCCTACCCCGTGAGCCAACCCGAGCGCATCGACGAAGCCGCAGAAGCCCATGTCGCCCGACTCAAACAACTGGTTGATGCATGCCGAAACCTACGCGGTGAGATGAATGTGTCCCCCGCCACAAGGTTGCCCTTGTATGTCTTAACCCAAAGTAGCGCAGAAGCCGAATTCTGGAAGGCAACGGCCCCAGTCTTGCAAGCCTTGGCCAAGCTCAATGAGGTGCGCTTGTTTGAAGACGAACCGGCGTGGTCTCAAGCCGCACAGGCCGCACCGGTTGCGATGGTTGGGGATGCCCGCATCTGCCTGCATATGGAAATTGACCTGGCTGCCGAAAAAATTCGCCTAAGTAAAGAAGTCCTGCGCTTAGAGGGTGAAATTGCCAAAGCCCAAGGCAAATTGTCTAACGAAGCCTTTGTTGCAAAAGCACCTCCCGCGGTGATTGACCAAGAGCGTAAGCGCATGGCCGATTTTGCGGAAACCGTGACGAAGTTGCAGGAACAGTTAAAGCGGTTGGGTTAAAGGTTAAGGGCTAAGGCTTTAGCGCCGACGCATCACGTGTGTATGCTCTGCGCCTTCGGTTTGTTGCTCCAGTAAAGTATTTCCGGTTTGCTTAGCAAAGGCTTGGAAATCTCGAATGGAGCCGGCGTCCGTAGAGACCACCTTGAGCACTTGACCGCTGACCATTTCCGATAAGGCTTTTTTGGCCTTCAGAATAGGAAGCGGGCAATTCAAGCCGCGGGTATCAATTTCTTTGTCAATGGTGAATTCAGGCTGCATGGTTTACGTTGGGTGAATGGTATTCAGTCGTTCGTTTCTGGAACTGGTTCTTGCGGTTTCGGCCATTCAATAAATTCAGGCGTGAACCCCTTTGACGTGAGCCAATCTGCCAAGGCATACCCTGTTCCAGACGGCCAGCATTTCAAGTTTTCCGGCGCAAACATTCGGTAATCTACCAATTCAGGCGAGAGTCGAACCTCGCCGTGACACACCGCATGAAACGCGATGATGACTTGGTTCATTCTTTGAAAGTCATAGACGCCGATCAAGTTCAGCGCATCGGTTGTTAAGTTGGTTTCTTCTGCAATCTCTCGGGCAATGCCTTCTTGCGCAGTCTCGCCGGCCTCCATAAAACCAGTGACCAAGGCGTACATTTTCCCCGGCCAAGCGGCGTTACGCGCCAATAAAATTTTTCCATCGACCTCCACCACAGCGGCTAACACCGGGGTCGGGTTATTCCAATGGGTGTAGCTGCAAGACGAGCAACGCAATCGCAATTTTTCGCTGCCATCTTCAGTTTGGCTGATCCAAGCCAAAGGCGTGGCACATTGCGGGCAGAATTTAAACTCTGTGTTCATCGCTTTTTCTAACTGATTTATGCAGGAAAAACGCCGGTTGAAAGGTAGCGGTCGCCGCGGTCGCAAACGATAAACACGATGATTGCGTTGGACTCGCGTTTGGTAATTTCTTGTGCCACCCAGCAAGCACCAGCAGCAGAAATACCAGCAAAAATACCCTCCTCGCGGGCCATGCGCCGGCACATCGTTTCTGCATCGTTTTGGCTCACATAAACGAGTTCATCGACGTTGGCAGGATCGTAAATCTTGGGAAGATAAGCCTGCGGCCACTTTCGAATACCTGGGATGCGCGAGCCCTCAGACGGTTGGGCGCCAATGATTCGGATGGCAGGGTTTTTCTCTTTCAAATACCGAGCTACTCCCGTAATAGTGCCTGTGGTGCCCATAGCGCTGACAAAGTGGGTAATGCGACCTGCCGTGTCATCCCAGATTTCCGGTCCCGTAGTTTCGTAATGAATGCGCGGGTTATCCATATTGGCAAACTGGTCCAAGACACGGCCCTTGCCTTCGGTTTGCATCTTCTCTGCCAAATCACGGGCGTATTCCATCCCGCCGCTCTTGGGGGTCAGAATCAATTCCGCCCCAAAGGCCTTCATGGTCTGAACGCGTTCGATAGATAAGTCCTCGGGCATGATGAGAACCATTCGATATCCCTTGATGGCCGCGGCCATAGCAAGCGCAATCCCTGTGTTGCCAGAGGTTGCTTCAATCAAGGTATCGCCAGGTTGGATCTCACCCCGCTCTTGGGCCCTTTGAATCATGGACAAGGCGGGCCTGTCTTTTACCGAACCAGCCGGGTTATTGCCTTCGAGTTTTCCGAGTACGACATTGTGGTTGGCTGTATTGATCTCAAGGCCAATGCGCTGCAAAGCAACCAAAGGCGTTTTTCCAATGACGTTTTCAAGTGTGGGGTAAATCATGCGCTTAAATGTGCCACAATTTTCAAAGTACCTAAAACGCTCAAAAAGTTGACCCCATGACGCATCATTCTCATTTCCCAAAAAACCACGCTTGGAATATCGTTCTCGTGTTTGCATTGGCGGTGCTCTGCAATCCGTCTTATGCAGAAATGAAACCTAAAACCTACAAAGTCATTGACACCCAATGTGATCTTTCAGAACAAGAAACTGCACCAAGTGGACAATTTGTCTGCAAATATATTTGTCGCGATGAAGGAAAGAGTA
>SXSX01000215.1 GCA_005793295.1 Burkholderiales bacterium
CCTTGGGCCTCGCCCCACCTAGGGAAGCTCCTGGAGCCACCAAAACCGCAAGCCATTTACTAAGAGCATCTAGATCGTCAATACGGCGGTTGCTGAGTTGATAGGCCACAGCCTCTAGTTCTCTTAAAGAGGCGATGGGCGGGGCGGCCAATTGGTCTTTGTCCAAAAAGGCTTCAGTGCCCGCGACTCGGAAGCGAAGACCGCCTTGGCGTGTTAAGTCTTGTACGCCAATTAAAAAATCCCACCCGCAAAGGTTTCGAGGCTTGCGGTTTTCGTCTTTAGCCTGAAGGGCTTCACGCCTCTTCATCAATGTTTGGCCCCACCGATCCGGCGATGAATCCAAAAATATGCCAAAGTTTCCATGTTCAGGCTTAGGAAAGAAAGGGTGTTCATCTAATGACAAGTCGGGGTCAACTGCGAATGCGCGAGGATTTTTGAGCCAGTCGCGGTTGTAGTGAAACCGAATCTGCCCCCTATCATGTGACAACGTACCAACCAAACAGGGCGGCTGGAGATCGCAATCTAGCCACACTTCAAGGGTGTTTTGGGTGGCGCTCATACTTTGAGCTCCAAGTCTTGTAGTTTGCGACCTACTTTGTCGTCTGCTGCCAACAGTTGGATGTCATTTTCTAGCCCAAGTGCGGTTAGCACGCGAAGGTAGGTACCGAGTGTTGCTCCAGCATCACCTTTTTCAACCTTATAGAGTGAAGCTCTAGAGATACCCGAGCGTTGCGCAACCACCGAGCTACTGAGTTTGCGACGTAATCGTGCGAGCTTGATACGAACTCCAAGCTCGGTCACAAGCCTTTGCTCTTGGGGGAAAATAATCGGAGGCTTCCTTGGCATTCTTCTATTTTATACACAAATAACTTAATTTGCTCATAATAGAATTTTTTTTGTTGCCTTTTAACGACTTTTAGTTCCTGTAAACCTCTTTACGATTTCCAAGTCGCACAACAAGCACCCGCAAAGCACCGTCTTCGATACAAGCGATGATTCGGTAATGGCACACTCGATATTTCCAAAATTCACCCAGTTCTGAACCCTTGAAGGCCTCGCCAAGGCGACGCGGGTCATCTGATACTGCCAAGCTACACGTCCACAACGTGCTTTAAATTAGCTAAGACCACAACCTACGCGGCATGGGCGGGGCGCGGTTGTCTCGGATGGCGTTAAGGAACAGGCAGGCGATGGCGGTGATGCGAACGATCAAAAAAAAGAGCATCGACGGGGTTAGCGGGCCTTCAATGAAGGCGTACACATTAAAGAAGTCCATCACCAAGCCCGTTAAGGCCATGGCAAACACCACGAGCGAGACCCGGGCAAAGTGCCAGTCTTTGAGGTAGCTGTAGGTATAAACCGCTGCCACCAATGCGAGGTACATGCCGCGGTATTGCATGTATTGGGTGAGATTGGGCATTCCTTCGGGGAAATTAAAGGAGTAAAACAAGACACCCGGGAAGAAAAGCAGCCGACCCACGGAAGCCACGGCGGTTACAACTAGAAAAAGCATGCGGTATTTGTAACCCCGGTCAACGCCCGAGGGTACGTAACGACCCGAAGGCGCACTGAGTAGCTCCAACTCTTCGGGGCTGACTTTAGACTGGCTGGCGCGTGTTTTGGTCATGCTATTAGTTTGGCACGCTCTTTGCATTTTCAAGGGCTATGCCTCCAAACCTTCCAACTTATCCTAGTAAAGACGCCCAGACGGTGAACTGCTGGCAGTGCCGCTACTTTGCTACGAGCTGGGACCCAGCACTCCCTTATAGCTGCAAGTTACTGGGTTTTAAGTCGCGCATGCTGCCTTCAGCTCAGGTTCAACAACTCGACGGTCGGGCTTGCCAAGGCTTTGAGCCCAAGCCTGCGGTAGTCCGTCGGTAAATCGACGAAAACCCTTGGCATGGGTTTTGCGTGAAGTGTTGTTCCATTCACACGTAAACGACACTAAAAACCTATGTCCGCCCCGTTGATTCCTTCAAAAGCCCTTTGGCTAGACCCATTTCGCGCCCTGAAAGCCGCGGAACAGGCGCAGCTTGGGCAAGCCGGCGTGCTCGCCCTTGCGGTCAGCACGCTGGACGACTTGCAGGCGTCTCTTGAAGAAACAAGCGAATCCGCCGACAGCTCTCCAGCCATGGTGGTTCTCGGTCTTGGCAACGATGTCGGTTTACTAGAAGATACGTTGGCGCTGGTCAGCGCCTTGGCCAAACCGCTCCCAGTGGTCTGCCGCGTTGAGCGTAGGCAACTGGAACTGGCGATCGCTGCTTTGCAAAAAGGAGCTGCCCACGTTTTAGCCGCAGATGACTTTAGCCCCAGCGCCTGGCAAACCGCCATGCAAAGTGTCGAAAAAACGTCTATTGCGGCCGCTCGCGCATCCCATTGCGATGCAAAAACTGAGACAACTCCCAATAAATTTCCCATTTCCAGCGAGCAAGCGGTTCGCAGCGTGGTCTATGTAGACCCCGTAAGCCGCAACCTACTGGCATTAGCACAGCGCGTAGCGCAGGCCAATGTTGCGGTTTTGATTGAAGGCCCGACCGGTTCAGGTAAAGAAGTTTTAGCCCGGGTGATTCATGAATCGTCCAACGCAGCCCACGGCCCGTTTATTGGCCTCAATTGCGCCGCGATGCCTGAGCACATGATTGAAGACATGCTGTTTGGTCACGAAAAAGGCGCTTTTACAGGCGCCGTCAAAGACCACCGCGGTTTGTTTGAACAAGCCCAAGGCGGCACCCTATTTTTAGACGAGATCGGCGAACTGCCTTTGCAACTCCAAGCCAAGCTCTTGCGCGTTTTGCAAGAACGCACTTTGGTGCGTCTCGGCGGCGAACGCTCTATTCAACTCGATGTTCGCGTGGTTGCAGCGACCAATAAAAACCTGCGTGAAGCGATTGGTCAGCGTGAGTTTCGGGAAGATTTGTACTTTCGCTTAAGCACCTTCAAACTACGCGTTCCGCCTTTGTCTGAGCGCGTGGGCGATATCTTGCCTTTGTTGGCCCGCCTTTTGGCCCGCCATACGCAAGGAACCCAGGTTTGGCGCGTCAGCCCCGCAGCCCAAGGCTTGTTAATGGCTTACGGTTGGCCCGGCAATGTACGTGAATTAGAAAACGTGGTGCAACGGGCCATGGTCTTGTGCGCCAACCACCATATTGATACCGAGCATTTGATGTTCGATGACATGCCTGATACCGCTTTATTGTCAGTTGCTTTTGAAACAGAGAGCGCCCAGGCGCCTTTAGAAGTCAGCGCACCTGAGGCTAACCCGCAAGGTTTACAAGCCGCGGTTAAACACAGCGAGCAGCATTTGATTCGCAGCGCCATTGAGACGTCGAACAGCCGCATTGAAGCCGCTCAGAAATTGGGAATTAGCCCTCGCACCTTGCGCTACAAGTTAGCCCAATTGCGTGAGTCCAGCCCAGCGCAACTCGCAAACGCCTGAACCCACGTTGCCCATTTTGGAGATCCATCATGATTGAAAAAGCCACCTCAGCAACCAGCATTGCCTCAATGCTCAAGACACTCCAAACGCACGCGGCGCAAGCCAGCGGGATGAGTGAAGAAGCGGTTCGCGGGATTGCAACGCCGAAGACTGATTTTTCTGAAATGATTCGCCAGGCCGTTAGTCAAACCAACGACGTGCAAATGGAATCGCAAAAAACATCGCAAGCGTTTGAGCGCGGCGAAGCCGTTCCCCTGACCGATGTGGTCTTAAAAATGCAAAAAGCATCTCTGTCTTTTGAAGCCACCTTGCAAGTACGCAACAAAGTACTCAAGGCCTACGAAGACGTGATGAACATGCCGGTCTAAA
>SXSX01000216.1 GCA_005793295.1 Burkholderiales bacterium
CCCACTTTCTTCGGCACTGCGGCACCAAGCCGCCAAATCCAAAGTCAACTGCTCACGAGAGACTGTGGTATTAAGCCAAAGTTGGCGCAACTCTTCTCGCATGGTCACCATTTTGTCCAACATAGGTGATGCCTGGCGAGCTTTGGCCAATCCTAGGGCTGCATTCGCAGGGACCTGTTCTTGATCGCGGTGTGCCCACAACTTGGCGGCCTTGATGACCGCTGCGTCAGCGCTGCGACTTTTCAGGGAAACCAATTCGTTGCGAACCGCTTGGCGAATGCCTTTGGCATAGCTAGCCATGATTTCGTAGCGATTGGCAATCAAAGCTTCTAAGGTTTTTTCATCTGCCACCGAACGAATGTCGCCGTAAGCGGCTTTCGGTGGTGTTTTTTTAACTTTGGCTAAACCTGCCATTTGCATGAGGCTGATGTACATCCAGCCAATATCAAACTCGTAGGGCTTGACTGATAATTTTGCCGAGGTGGGATAGGTGTGGTGATTGTTGTGTAGCTCTTCGCCGGCAATGATGATGCCCCACGGAGAAATATTCGTGCTCGCATCGGGCGCTTCAAAATTACGGTAGCCCCAGTAATGGGCTGCGCCGTTGATGATGCCTGCGGCCGTAATGGGGGTCCAAGCCATTTGCAATGCCCAAACCGCTAATCCTACGGCGCCAAACAGCGTCAGATCAATGATCATCATTAAACCCACACCTTGCCAAGAAAAGCGGGTGTAAACGTTGCGCTCGATCCAGTCGTCTGGAGTGCCGTGGCCATAACGGGCGATGGTTTCTTTGTTTTTGGACTCTGCACGGTACAACTCCGCACCCTGGAACAGTACTTTTTTGATTCCGTGCACGTGCGGGCTGTGCGGGTCATCGGCTTGTTCGCACTTGGCATGGTGTTTGCGGTGGATAGAGGCCCACTCCTTGGTCACCTGACCGGTCGTCAACCAAAGCCAAAATCGAAAGAAATGGGATGCAATCGGGTGCAGATCAAGCGCACGGTGGGCTTGGTGGCGGTGAAGAAAGACAGTCACACTGATCATCGTGACATGGGTCATAGCCAAGGCAAACAGCACAATTTGCCACCAGCTTAACGCCCATGTTCCGTGTGCGAGCCACTCGACAAGCGCGTTCAACAATGCCCAATCAGGTAACAACATAGTGTGTGCAATCTTTCAACGAATAGTGATGAGGACCAAAGCAAGTCTCAAAGCCGCCTTGGGTTAACCACAAGGATTTTAAGAGAATGGGGGCGATTTGGCTATAAAAAAGCGAGCTGTTAGCAAAAAACATTAACTTCGCTCAAAATTACTACTTTTTAACCCAAACTGCAGCGAAAAATCCGTCCGTATGGTGACGGTGTGGCCACAAACGAAGATAAAGCTGGTTGTTATTTCCGCCGTGGCACAGATTGGCAGCGTTGGCAACCTTCAAACCCAATAACAGTTCACCGACATCCAAGGGCTCAAAATCGGGGTTGGCTAGCGAAAAGGCGGATGCAATCAACTCGTTTTCTTGCGGCAGTACGCTGCAGGTGGCGTAAACCAAACGTCCGCCAGACTTCACCAATCGAGAGGCGCTTTGCAATATGGCTGTTTGCTTCACAGCCATTTCTTCGACCGATTGCAGGTTTTGCCGCCATTTCAGATCAGGGTTTCGGCGCAAGGTTCCCATTCCAGTGCACGGCGCATCGACCAAAACACGATCGATCTTTCCAGATAAGCGCTTCACTCGCTCATCACGCTCATGGGCAATGGCCGCAGGATGCACATTGGACAAGCCGCTACGCGCCATGCGAGGCTTAAAAGAATCGAGCCGATGGGCTGAGGTATCAAACGCATACAAGCGACCGGTGCTGCGCATGCTTGCCCCAATCGCCAGCGTTTTACCGCCCGCACCCGAACAAAAATCAACCACCATCTCGCCGCGCTTGGCATCGACCAGCATCGCCAGCAACTGAGAACCTTCGTCCTGTACCTCAAACTCACCTTTAAGAAAAGCCTCGTTTTTATTCAGCGCAGGTTTGCCCGCAATGCGCAGACCCCACGGGGAAAAGGGAGTTGGAACCGCTTTGATTCCTGCTTTTGCCAGTTCTTTTTGAACATCAGCACGCTTGGCCTTGAAGTCGTTCACCCGTAAATCCAAACCAGCACCCAAGTTCAGGCTTCCGACCAAAGGCCAAAATTCTTCTCCTAATTGGTCTTTGAGAGGTTGAACCAACCATTCGGGCAAATTATGGCGATGGCGCTCCATCAAGTCCTCGGGTTGGACCTTCTCACATTGGTCAAGCCAGTTTTTTTCTTGATCGGTTAACGCGCTTCTTAAAAAATCACCCGGGCCATAAAAACCCAATATAGCCAAGCGCCTTTCTTTAGGTCCGCTTCCGGACGGTGCCAAATGGTCAAACAGGAGTTTCTTACGCAAAACGGTATAAACCGTCTCAGCCATAGTTGCCCTTTCACGGGGGCCAAGGCCGCGGTGATCCCGGAAAAAACGGGAAACAGTCGCGTCGGCAGGATGGTCAAATTTAAGCGTGAGGCGGACCAACTCGGAACAGGCTTCTAATAGGGCTTTTGGATGCATAAGCTTCGATTGTCCCATGAGTGAAGAAAAACTCCCGCCCCTCATCTCCACCGCGCGTGGACTTTACCGCCATTACAAGGGCAGTCTGTACGAGGTTCTGGATACCGTTCGGCACAGTGAAACACTTGAACCTATGACCTTGTACCGTGCGCTGTACGCAGACATGGGGCTTTGGGTGAGGCCAACCGCGATGTTTGAAGAAGTCATTGAAATCGAAGGCGTGAAACAAGCAAGATTTCAAAAAATAGAAGACAAAGCCCAAGGGCGTGATTAGAACGATTCGCCTGAAATCAAGGCCCTCACCACACGTGGATAAATCAGATGCTCTTGCGTGAGCACCCGATCGGCAAGACTCTTTTCTGTGTCTTGGGGTAATACAGGCACCACTGCTTGCGCCAGAATCGGCCCAAAGTCGAGCTCGGCAGTCACTTGGTGAACCGTCGCGCCCGCAAATTGACATCCTGCATCGATCGCCCTTTGGTGCGTATGTAAGCCCGGAAATGCGGGCAACAAAGACGGGTGAATATTGATTAAACGGCCTTCAAATTGGGCGACAAATGCGGGGGTCAATATCCGCATGAAACCGGCCAAAACAACCAAGGCGGGTTGGTCGGGTAAGTCGTAATGGCAAATAGCCAATGCCAGCGCTTGGTCAAAAGACGCGCGGCTTGCAAAGGTTTTGTGGTCAATGGTTTGTGTGGGTATGCCCTGCTTTTGAGCGAACACCAATCCTTGTGCGTCACCCCTGTTGCTAATCACTGCCGCAATGCGAGCACCAAAGTGTTTCTCCCAGGCTTGCGTTTGTGCCGCGCGGGCGATGGCCGCCATATTGGAGCCCCCGCCAGAAATCAAAATCACAATATTTTTCATAGAGTTGGGATTATCACAACAAGCCTCACTTCAAGGATTGTCCCGGCTTAGACAGCAAGAAAAGCACGACCGTGCTAAATTAGACCTGTTTAGACCCTCACTTACAACGTCTCGATTTTTGGAGCTCCCTGTATGGATTTAGCTTTTACACCGCAAGAACAAAAATTTCGCGAAACCATACGCTCTTGGGTGCATGACAACTTACCGCGCGAACTTTCTCACAAAGTACATAACTCTTTGCAACTAACACGTGAAGATATGCAGCGATGGGGCAAGATTCTGGGCAAAAAAGGCTGGCTTGGCCACGCTTGGCCAAAAGAGTTTGGTGGCCCGGGTTGGAATGCCATTGAAAAACATTTGTTTGAAGAAGAGTGTGCGCTTGCAGGCGCACCGCGTGTCGTTCCTTTTGGACCAGTGATGGTTGCCCCCGTCATCATGGCGTTTGGCAATGCCGAGCAACAGAAGCGATTTTTACCGGGTATCGCAAGCGGTGACGTGTGGTGGAGCCAAGGCTATAGCGAGCCTGGCTCGGGTTCAGATTTGGCCTCGCTCAAAACCCGCGCGGAGCGTGTGGGCGACAAATACATCGTCAATGGGCAAAAAACATGGACCACTTTGGGTCAGTATGGCGAATGGATTTTTTGCTTAGTCCGCACCAGTTCGGAAGGCAAGCCACAAACAGGCATCAGCTTTTTGCTTGTTGACATGAAATCGCCTGGGGTCTCTGTTAGGCCCATTATTTTGCTAGATGGCTCAGCCGAAGTGAACGAAGTGTTTTTCGATAACGTGGAAGTTCCTGCCGAGAATTTAATTGGGGAAGAAAATAAAGGCTGGAACTACGCCAAGCACCTGTTAGCCCACGAGCGAACCAATATTGCCGATGTCAACCGCGCTAAGCGCGAATTGGAGCGGCTTAAACGAATAGCAAAAGCCGAAGGCGTGTTTGATGACGTGCGTTTTCGCGATGAAATTGCTAAGCTAGAAGTCGATGTGATTGCCTTGGAAATGCTCGTCTTAAGAGTTTTGGCCGCTGAAAAATCAGGAAAGCAATCTCTCGACATTGCCGGCTTACTCAAAATTCGCGGCAGTGAGATTCAGCAGCGCTACAGCGAATTGATGATGCTCGCTGCAGGGCCATTTTCACTTCCTTTGATTCGAGAGGCTATGGAAGCCGGATGGCAAGGCGACTCGGTCGGCCAAGCCCATTGCGCACCCCTGGCTTCTAGTTATTTCAACATGCGTAAAACAACGATTTATGGCGGGAGCAATGAAGTCCAGCGCAATATCGTGTCGCAATTTGTACTCGGCTAAGCGCTAAGCGAAACCAATTAAGGAAATACCATGGATTTTGATTTCTCTGATGACCAAGAACAGCTGCGCGACGCGGTCCGCAAATGGGTTGATAAAGGCTATTCGTTTGATCGCCGCCGCGCCATAGAAAATTCGGGCGGTTTTAACCGTGATGCCTACAACGCGCTGGCCGAACTCGGATTGACTGGCCTGTACGTCCCGGAAGAGCATGGCGGAATGGGCATGGGGCCTGTTGAAGGCATGGTGGTTATGGAAGAGCTCGGTCGCGGCATCGTGTTGGAGCCGCTAACCCAAGCGCTGATCGCAGGCGCCGCGATCGCGGGCTATGCAGAACCCAACGTTAAAGCCCAGTGGCTACCCGCGATTGCAGACGGAAGCGCCCTGGTTGTACTCGCTTACCAAGAGCGCGCCGCAAGGTATGCGCTTGAGTCCTGTGATGCCAAGGCCACCCAAGCGCCCGGCGGCTATGTGCTTAACGGATCCAAAAGCATTGTTCCGGTCGGTGACTTGGCAGATGCATTTTTGGTTCCTGCCAAAGTCAACAGTCAACTTGGACTTTTTTTGGTGGAGCGCAAATCTAGCGGTGTCACCACTCGCGGTTACGGAACCCAAGACGGCGCCCGAAGCGCTGAGCTGGGTTTAAAAAACTCTCCCGCTACGCTCATTACCACCGAAGGACTCACAGCGCTAGAACACGCGGTTGACATTGGCATTGCAGCAAGTTGTGCCGAGGCTGTGGGCGTCATGGATAAAACCATGGCTATGACTGCGGAATATCTCAACACACGCAAACAATTTGGTACAACGATCAGCAGCTTTCAAGCGCTGCGACACCGCGCTGCTGATATGAAAATGCAACTTGAGTTAGCCCGTTCCATGAGCTATTACGCCAGTCTCAAACTAAACGCGCCCGCACCTGAGCGACGAGCGGCCCTATCGCGCGCGAAGTACCAGCTCGGAAATTCGATGCGCTTCGTAGGCCAACAAGCAGTGCAATTACATGGTGGAATTGGCGTTACGAATGACTACATCGTCAGCCATTACTTTAAAAAGCTCACCCAATTGGAGATGACGTTTGGCGACAGCATGCACCACTTGGGCGAGGTCTCTAGCCGAATGCAAGATACCGCTGGAGTGTTTGCCTAAACGAAGGCTTAATCTAAATCTCGAACTCGCAAGAAGCTAGCAAATTTTGGCAAGCCTTGAGGCGTTCGGTCGCGATATCTATAACTCACTTGTGCCCCAATCGGGGGCGGATTTGCGCGCTGTGCATCCGTAAATCCAGTGCCCAGTGCAAACTTCTTTCCATTGGGCATTTCAAGTAACAAAGCGCCCAAGTGCCCCGCAAATTTGCCGGTTCCAGGAATATGGGCAATCACTCGCGCCTCCTCATCGGCTTGCAGTTTAAGTTTGCGAACATCATTGGTCCGGCCGGCTCGCCAAGGTGCATCTAAGCGGTGCAGTACCAGCCCTTCTCCGCCCAGTGCGACCACCTGCAAAAGTCTAGCCTGTAAGGAAGTAGCTTCAGCCACTTCGGTTTGGTCAATGGCCTTCAACCAGGGAATTTGTGCCTTGTGAATCTGTTGCTGCAGGCGTAGGCTTCGCTGCGAGAACGTTTCACGGTAATGAGGGGAGTCAAACACCATATAGGTGATTTTTTTCCATTCGGCATCTACGGGATCCGCCATGCGGACAGCACCAGAAAGCGCATCAAAAGTTCCTCGCCCCATCCATAACTCGCCGTCCAAAGGTTCTTTGGGCAAGGACGCTAAAAACCACAGAGGGGCATTGATCAAAAGGCCACTTCGAAATCGCAGGGCTTTGCCGTCCCAAATGGCACGCACCCCATCCAATTTTTCACTGACTGCATATGCGCTAGGGTCTAAATGCTTTTCCCAAGATGTTGCAAGTTCGACCTGCGACGTTTGGTTTTTCTCCGCATAGGCGGCAATGGCTGCGTGGGGCGAGATGAGCGGCGCATAAGCCAATCCCAGCATCGCAGAACTGATCGCCATTGCTCCGCCTTGGCCCATCGTTGTGAACTTCATATGCCTCTCCCTGATTCTTTTATTCGGTGCAGTCTTTGCTGCACCTCGGTTTACGGCCTCCTAAACGGGAGGAAAAACCAACGAATCACTCTCCTGCGTTGGGAGAGTTTTTATTTTCAAATTTTAATTAAGCAGCCTCGATGATTTGGGAACATGCGACATCAAAAACTCCATCTGATCCGCCAATATCCGACGATTTCGAAGAATAAAGTCTTCCCACAAACTAGGGACGTACGGCGTGTAAAGCAAAGGCATATGGGCTTGTTCTGGCGTACGGTGGCTTTTTCGGTGGTTGCACGGTCTGCAAGCCGTCACAACGTTCATCCACGTATCAACACCTTGTTGCGCAAAAGGAATAATGTGCTCACGGGTCAAATCGGTTTCATGGAAATGGTTACCGCAATAAGCGCACACATTGCGGTCTCGGATAAACAGCTTACCGTTGGTTAATCCGGGGCGTAAATTAAAGGGGTTGATGTTGGGTACACCACGGGTTCCAATGATGCTGTTAACCCGAATCACTGACTGCAAACCGGTGACTGCATTGTGTCCGCCGCGGAAAATAGCGACTTCTCCGCCGGACTCCCAACGGACTTCGCCGGCGGCATAGTGCACAACCGCCTGCTCCAAAGAAATCCAGGATTGGGGAAGCCCTTGGGCTGACAACTTCAGTACTTTCACAAAACGCCTCCAGATTCGGGTAAATCAAAACCACCACCAAGGAATACACAATGTGCCTGCAAGCCACCCTATGCAAATAGGTTCAAGGGCTGAGTCACAATATACCCTGTTTATATGACACTCCGACTGCGCGAGCGAAAGCAGCGAATTCAGTCGCCAATAGAAAAAAGATACTGCTCCATGTTGGTTTTTCGCGGCTTCAAGCACCCTGGGTTGGCCTCGGCCTGTGCACTCACCATTGGAAATTTTGACGGTGTTCACCGTGGACACCAAGCCATGCTAGCCCTACTTCGTAGCGAGGCGCAGCAGCGCAATATTCCAAGCTGCGTCTTAACGTTTGAGCCTCATCCACGCGACTACTTTGCCGGACGTCACCAGAGCCCCGACCTTGCCCCTGCCCGCATTGGAACGCTGCGCGACAAGTTGATTGATCTCGCTAATTGTGGTTTGGATCAGGTGGTCGTACTGCCCTTCAATGCGTCTCTTGCGGCTCAGCACCCCAACACATTCATCAATGACGTTTTAGTCCAAGGGCTTGGAGCAAAGTACATCCTTGTAGGTGACGACTTTCGCTTTGGGGCCAAGCGCGCAGGCGACTATGCCCTGCTTGATGCAGCTGGAGTGGCGCAAGGATTCGATGTGGCACGTATGAACAGCTATGAAGTGCATGGTCTTCGGGTTTCCAGCTCCGCCGTGCGGGATGCCCTGGTTGCAGGAGAGATGGGGAATGCAGCCCGTTTATTAGGCCGACCATTTTGCATTTCAGGACACGTGGTACACGGCAGGAAACTCGGGCGCACCCTTGGCTTTAGGACCTTGAATTTGCGCTTTGCGCATTGGAAGCCCGCCGCCAGTGGTATTTTTGTGGTGATGGTGCACGGCTTGACTGAAACTCCGTTGGCTGGCGTAGCAAATTTAGGGGTTCGCCCCTCGATAGATGCCAACGATGTCAATGGTGGGCGTGTGTTACTTGAAACCTATTGCCTAGACTGGCCCGCCACTTTAGGCAGTGACGGGGGCTACGGTAAAATCGTGCGAGTGGAATTACTGCACAAACTGCACGACGAATTGAAATACGACGGTCTGGATGCCTTGACTAAGGGAATCCACCGCGATTGTGATGACGCGCGTGCTTGGCTGTCCGCCCGAATTTGACAGGGCCCGACTTGCGCACCTTGCCCCGCGCCAAGATCAAAGCCCCAGTCGGTCCGATCCGTCCTATGAGCCGCACGGCCGATTCCCCCATTTATCACGCAAACTCCTATGACCGAAAAAGTTGACTACCGCAGTACGCTGAATCTTCCAGATACCCCGTTCCCCATGCGGGGTGACTTGCCCAAACGCGAACCCGCTTGGGCCAAGCAATGGAACGATCCAGCCCCCAACCCTGGCTCTGCCAGGCCCCCCGAGGGGGTGCAATCGTCCTTGGGGCTGCCCAGCGAACGATCTGGCGGCTTGTACAAAAAATTGCGCGTGGCCCGCCAAGGCGCACCGCTGTTTGTGTTGCACGACGGCCCGCCCTACGCTAACGGCACACTGCACATCGGCCACGCGCTGAA
>SXSX01000217.1 GCA_005793295.1 Burkholderiales bacterium
ACCTCGGACTGACCTGTGATCCGGTAGGTGGACGGGTGCAAATTCCTTGTATTGAGCGCAACGCCATGGGATCGGTGAAGGCGCTCAACGCTGCGCGCATGGCTTTGCGCGGCGATGGCACCCATTTCGTGTCGCTAGACCAAGTCATTAAAACCATGCGCGACACCGGTCGCGACATGATGACAAAATACAAAGAAACGAGTCGTGGCGGGTTGGCCGTGAACGTGATTGAATGTTGAACCGAAACGGGATCTAAAGTGAGTCATTTTTCAGTCTTTGCGCTTGCGCGCAATGCCATGTCGTACCACGAGAATTGGCAAAAACAGTGGCGCAGTCCTGAGCCCAAAAGCCATTACGACGCCATCATCGTCGGCGGCGGCGGCCACGGTTTGGCAACCGCATACTACCTAGCCAAAGAGCACGGCATGCGCAATATTGCGGTGGTCGAGCGGGGCTGGTTGGGCGGCGGAAATACAGCCCGCAACACGACCATTGTTCGCTCCAATTACCTGTGGGACGATGCTACCCACTTGTATGAAAAAGCGTTGCAGTTGTGGGAAGGCCTGTCACAAGACCTGAACTACAACACGATGTTCAGCCAGCGCGGTGTGATGAACGTCGGCCACTCGCACCAAGACATGCGCGATATCCACCGGCGCGTCAACGCCAACCGCTTAAACGGAGTTGACGGCGTGGTTCTCAGCCCCGAAGAAATCAAGGCCATGGTGCCTATCATGAATACGTCCTCGAGTTTGCGCTACCCAGTGATGGGTGCTTCATTTCAGCCCCGTGCGGGTGTGGCCCGCCATGATGCGATTGCCTGGGGCTTTGCCCGTGCGACAGACCGCTTGGGTGTGGACATCATCCAAAACTGCGAAGTCATTGGTATCCAACGCGAGGGCGACCAAGTCGTTGGCATTGAGACCACCCGCGGAACGATCAAGAGCTCCAAAATTGGCGTGGTTGCAGCAGGCCACAGCTCGGTGATCGCTGACATGGCTGGTATCCGCTTGCCACTGGAAAGCCATCCGCTGCAAGCCTTGGTCTCCGAGCCCATGAAGCCGATTTTGCATACCGTGGTGATGTCCAACGCCATTCACGCTTATGCCAGCCAGTCTGACAAAGGCGACTTGGTTATTGGCGCCGGAATTGACTCCTACGTTGGCTACGGTCAGCGCGGAAGCTTCCCTGTGATTGAGCACACCTTGCAAGCTATTTGCGAACTGTTCCCCATCTTTCGCCGGGTCCGCATGAACCGCCAATGGGGCGGCATTGTGGATGTCGCGCCCGATGCGTGTCCTATTATTTCTAAAACGCACATCAAAGGCTTGTACTTCAATTGCGGTTGGGGCACAGGCGGCTTTAAGGCCACCCCAGGCTCAGGCTGGGTCATGGCCCACACCATCGCCCAAGACCGGCCGCACGCTTTGAACGCGGCGTTTGACTTGAATCGTTTTACGTCGGGCCATTTGATCGACGAGCACGGCGCCGCTGGCGTTGCGCACTAACCCCCTGGATTTGAAGAGCACCCATGCTAAAAATTACCTGCCCTTGGTGTGGTCCCCGCGCTGAAAGTGAATTCAGCTGCGGTGGCGAAGCCCATATTGCACGCCCCCTTGATACCGATGTACTGAGCGATGCCCAGTGGGGCGACTATTTGTTCATGCGCAAAAACCCCAAAGGCTTGCACCGTGAACAGTGGTTTCACGCGTCCGGTTGCCGGCGTTGGTTTAACGCAGAGCGCCATACCGTGTCGTACACGTTTACCAAGTTTTACAAGCCCGGACAAGACCCGGAGTCGGTGGCAGCTTTAGGAGGTGTGCAGTGAGCGCTAACCGTATTCCCGCAAAGGGCGAGCGCATTGACCGCGCGAAAACCATTCGCTTTCGATTCAATGGCCGAAACTACCAAGGCTTTGCGGGTGACACCTTGGCTTCTGCTTTGTTGGCAGCAGGCGAGAGTCTCTTTTCGCGCTCATGGAAATACCACCGTCCGCGTGGCATCGTCACCTCTGGCATCGAAGAGCCCTCGGCCTTGGTGCAGATAGAAAGTGGCGCCAACACCATCCCCAACGCCAAGATGCCGGAAGTGGAGTTGTACGACGCGCTCCAAGGCGAAAGCGTCAACGGCTGGCCCAATGCGCTAAGCCGACTCTTTAGCGTCAACCGCTGGGGCACACCGATGTTTCCCGCAGGTTTTTATTACAAAACATTCATGTGGCCTGCCAAGGCGTGGATGTTTTACGAGCGCTTTATTCGCAAAGCGGGGGGCTTAGGCTCTGCGCCTGAAGTCGAAGACACCGCAAGCTATGTGCAGCAAAACGTGCATTGCGACGTGTTCGTGGCCGGTGGCGGGATTGCCGGTTTGGCTGCTGCTTTGTCTGCAGCGCGCAGTGGTGCCCGGGTCATCGTGGCAGAACTGGGCGCGCACTTGGGTGGCTCGGCCCACCGGCTGCATGGAACAATTGATGGTTTAAGCGCGTCAGCCTGGGTGCGTGCAGCGCAGGCTGAGCTTGCGGCCATGCCTGAAGTGCGCATCATCCAACGGGGTGTGGTCTTTGGGTACCACGACCACAATTTTTTGACCGTGCGCGAGTCGCTTACCGACCACCTCCCATTGAAAGAGCGCACAGGCTTTCGCGAGCGGATGTGGCGCGTGCGGGCGCACCAAGTGATCTTGGCCACCGGTGCGCACGAGCGCCCCTTGGTGTTTGGAAACAACGATTTGCCTGGTGTGATGCTGTCATCCGCCATGGCCGATTACCTGCAGTTGTATGGCGTATTGGTAGGCAAAAACATCGTGCTGCTCACCAACAACGACAGCGCCTATGCCGATGCGTTGGCACTCAAAGCTGCTGGTGCGCAAGTCACAGTGGCAGACACCCGAAGCGCTGAGGCACCCGCTGGCGGTTTGTTGCAACAAGCCCGCGCAGCGGGTGTTGACGTGTTGCGTGGCTATGTGCCTTTGCATGCCAGCGGCAGCGTGGGTGTGCGCGATGTCACCGTGTGCCAAATGGTGGGCGACAAAGCCATCGGCAACCAACGCGTGTTGTCCTGTGATGCCTTGGGAATGGCCGGCGGTTGGAACCCTGCTATCCATTTGTACTCCCACTCCGGTGGCAAGGCCCAATGGAACGATACGCAGTGCTGTTTCCAACCCGGCGTAGCGATGCCCAACCAGAGCAGCGTGGGTTCAGCCAAAGCCACGTGGACGTTGACGCAGGCCTTGGCTGAAGCCAGCAGTGCCGGCGCCACCGCCGCCAAACAAGCGGGATTTTCTGCCACAGCGCAATCGTTTGTCGTGCAAGAACCAGCGCAAGAACCGATCGCCGCGTTTTGGATTGCCGAGACAGGTGTTCCGGTTTCGCGCCGCGCCAAGGCGTTTATTGATTACCAAAATGACGTTGGTGCCAGTGACATTGAGTTGGCGGTTCGCGAAGGTTTCGAATCCATTGAACACATCAAGCGCTACACCGCCATGGGCTTTGGAACCGACCAAGGCAAGTTAGGCAATATCAACGGCATGGCCTTGGCCGCCCGCGCTTTGGGTAAACCCATTGACAAGGTGGGCACCACCACCTTCCGACCCAACTACGTTCCCATCAGCTTTGGCACATTTGCAGGCTTGGAGCGCGGCGAGCTTTTTGATCCCGCGCGCAAAACCAGCCCGCATTTATGGCACGTGGCAGCAGGGGCTTTGTTTGAGGACGTGGGCCAATGGAAGCGCCCTTGGTTTTTCCCCCAAGGCAAAGAAGACATGCACCAAGCGGTGCACCGCGAAGTGCAGGCTGTGCGCAACGGCGTGGGCATCATGGACGCATCCACCTTGGGCAAGATTGACATTCAAGGCCCCGATGCCGCGAAGCTGCTCAACTGGATGTACACCAACCCTTGGTTGAAATTGGAAATCGGCAAAGCACGTTACGGCCTCATGCTCGATGAAAACGGCATGGTCTTTGACGATGGCGTCACCGTGCGTTTGGGAGAAGAGCGATTCCTAATGACCACCACCACTGGTGGTGCCGCCCGTGTTCTCAATTGGATGGAGCGTTGGGTGCAAACCGAGTGGCCTGAGATGAAGGTCTATATGACCTCGGTAACGGAGCAATGGTCAACCTTCGCAGTCGTCGGGCCCCAAAGCCGGGCCGTGGTGCAAAAGGTGTGTACCGATGTTGATTTTTCACTCGAAGCGTTCCCCTTCATGAGCTACCGCGAAGGCACGGTCGCGGGCGTGAAAGCCCGCATCATGCGCATCAGCTTCTCGGGTGAATTGTCTTTCGAGGTCAATGTGCCTTCGAACTCCGGCGCCCATGTGTGGAGCGCCCTCATGGCCGCGGGTTCGGAGTTTGGCATTACGCCTTACGGCACGGAGTCGATGCACGTATTGCGTGCGGAAAAAGGCTACATCATCGTGGGCCAAGACACAGACGGCTCCATTACCCCCCACGATTTGGGCATGGGTGCCATGGTCTCCACTACCAAAGACTTTTTGGGCCGTCGCTCTCTCAGCCGCAGCCATACCGCGGGTGCAGACCGCAAGCAATTGGTGGGCTTGCTCACCGATGATGCGGCCACCGTGTTGCCCGAAGGCGCGCAAATCACGCCCACGGCGCAGTTGCCCGCATTGCCTGCGCCGATGATTGGCCATGTCACGTCGAGCTACTTCAGCCCTACGCTCAATCGCTCGATTGCCATGGCCGTCGTGCGCTCAGGTTTGAGCCGCATGGGCGAAAAAGTCTATCTCCCCTTGGTTGATGGCCGCATGGTAGCGGCAACCATTTGCAGCCCGGTCTTTTATGACCCTGAAGGAAAACGCCACCATGTCTAATGTTGTTTTGGAAAGCCCACTCAATGGCATCAGCCGCTTGGGCGATCGGGTACTCTCAGTGGATGGAAAACGGGTGGCCTTGGGCGAACTGGGCTTCATGGAAATCATCACCTTGCGCGGTGACGCACACGACGCGCGGTTTGTAGATGCCGTCAAGCGCGTGACAGGGCTCGCCCTGCCGGTGGCGGCCAATACCGCGAGCTTGGGCGGAGGCCGACAACTGGTCTGGCTAGGGCCTGATGAGTGGATTCTCAAGTCGCCCATCGATCCGCAAAACCCCAACGATGACGCTTTAGAAAACGCCTTGCGCCAAGCCTTCGTCGGCCTGCATTGTTCTGTGGTGCAGGTGGGCAACGGTTACACCACACTCACCGTCCAAGGCGAAGGTGCTGCTGATTTATTGGCCCGCGGATGCCCGCTCGATTTTCACCCCCGCGTTTTTGCCGTTGGCGCTGTGGCCCAAAGCCATGTCGCCAAAGCCGGTGCGACGCTCTTGTGTCTTGAAGCCGGTACGCGTTTTGAATTGACAGTGCGCCGCAGTTTCGCGGACTACCTGTTTCGCTGGCTGTGTGAAGCCGGCGCTGCATAAGCCAACGCACTAGCGTTGTTTCTCCATGGCATATTCCCTAGGCATTGACACGGGTGGAACGTTCACGGACGTTGTTTTGCTCGATGCACAGCGCAAGGTGCTGGCCTCTGCCAAAAGCCTCACCACCCGCTTTGACCTCTCCGAAGGCATTGCCGCGTCTTTGGACAAATTACCCCAAGACTTGCTGACGCAGGTCAGCTTGGTTTCTTTGTCTACCACCCTGACCACCAACTCGGTGGTGGAGGGCAAAGGCTCGCCGGTGTGCGTTTTGTTGCTCGGGTATGAAGCGCTGCAAGTTAAAAGCAGCGGGCTCATCGACTTGCTTGGCAATGAAGCCATTGTCTGCCTGCCAGGTGGGCACGATGCGGGCGGACTGCCAACCCAAACCCTGGATGAAGCAGCAACACGCGCGGCCATTGAGAGCCACAAAGACCGCGTTTCTGCATTCGCTATCTCTGCCACGTTTGGCGTGCGCAACCCCGCGCATGAGACGCAGGTGCGCGCGTGGGTCAAAGAGTTGTGTGATGTGCCTGTGACGTGCGGGCATGAGTTGGCATCCAGCCTAGGCGCACCGCGGCGCGCACTCACGGTTGCGCTGAACGCGCGCATGATTTTTCATGTCAAAGCACTGATCGATTCCGTCCAAAAAACCTTGGCCGATCGCGCAATCGATGCGCCGTTGATGATCGTCAAAGGCGACGGCTCTTTGGTGAACGTAGCCAGTGCGATGCAACGCCCGGTCAGCACGGTGCTCTCCGGTCCTGCGGCCAGCGTGTTGGGCGCTTGCGCACTCAGCGGTTTGCAAGATGCAATTGTGGCTGACATGGGCGGTACAACAACCGATATCGCAGTGGTGCGTGGCGGCAAACCCGCGCTGAGTTTTGATGGCGCTATGGTCGGGAACTGGCGACCGATGGTGGAGGCCGTGAAGGTGTATGCCATTGGTTTGGGCGGTGACAGCGAGGTGCGCTTGCATGGGGGCGACGGCCTCACCATCGGCCCACGCCGCGTTGTTCCCTTGAGTCTGGTGGTTCACGAGCATCCGCATTTGTTGACCGTGTTGGAGCGACAACAAAGCGAAACGCCCCACGCCAGTCAAATGCGTTTTGCTATACGTTTGCAAGGCGACGCGGCCCACCTCAGCCGCCTCAATGACGATGAGTTGTATGCCTGGGAGTGCTTGGCCAAAGGCCCTGTGGATCTTGAGCGCGCCAACATGGAAAACCGCGCTTTGGCCCGCGCTATTGCCCGCTTAGAGCGCAAAGGTTTGGCGATTTACAGTGGCTTTACCCCCAGTGATGCCGCCCATGTTTTAGGCATGTCTAATCACTGGAGCGAGCCTGCCGCGGTGTTTGCTGCCCGTATTTGGGCGCGTCAGATGCGCCATATGTATGGGCTGGGTAAGTGGAAGCAGGGCGATGAAATCGGCCCATCGCAAGACGTGGTGGCCAAGGTGGTTGACACCATTTGCCAAAAACTCATTGAAGCGGGCTTGAACGACGCGGGGCAAATGAACGAGTCTACCGCTGGAAAAGTGGCGGCCTTGCTGACCACCATGGCGTTGGGAAAAAACAAGCCAGATTCTGAGAACGCAAGCGAGTCGGTTTTTCAGTTGCAGTTTTCGCCCGCCATGCCCTTGGTCGGCGTAGGCGCACCGGCGGCAAGTTATTACCCTGCCGTGGCAAAAGGGCTGGGAGTCACACTGCGTTTGCCGCCGTTTGCTGAAGTCGCTAACGCCATTGGTGCAGTGTTAGGCGAAGTGTCTCAGCGCGTTCACCTGACCGTGACCCAACCGGTGCGCGGAACATTCAAAATATTCACAGCCCATGGTCCCGTTGATTTCCCAGACTACGCTAGCGCGATAGACCATGCTAAAGAACTGGCAGGCAAAGAAGCCCACACCCGCGCCATGGATGCGGGCGCTGCCCACGCCGAGGTGGTCTTTAGCCAAAGTGATAACAGCGTCAACAACGACATTGACGGCAATGTGTTCTTTGAAGCCGTTGTCACCGCAACCGCCTTTGGCCCACCGCGCACCAAGGCGCTGTAAATTGCCCGCCCCATGAACGCGCCTTCTCGCGCCCAGATTGCAGATGTTTTAAGTAGCCATGGCTTGCACTTGCGCGGCGCGTGGCAACCCAAGGTGTCCGATGCTTTGCCCGCACTTGCCAATGGCAAAACCGCCGCCGTGGTGTGGATGGTCGGCGCAGTGGGCTCTAGCCTATGGCCTGCGTTTTCCGCTTCTCCTTTTTACGCCGATGGACTGCCTGATCCCTTAGACCGCTGGAGCAGGGCGATAGCCGAAGAACTGGCACAGCGTTGGAGCGGCTTGGCGCTTTTTCCTTTTGAGGGCCCGCCCTACTGGCCCTTTCAGCAGTGGGCCGCCCGCGCTGAAACCTTGCACACCAGCCCCTTGATGCTGCGCTTGCACCCTACGTACGGGCTGTGGCACGCCTATCGTTTCGCGCTCGCCTTGCCCGCGGTGTCGCCGTGTGATGCGCCTTTTTTAACTTCAAGTTCTGGCGTTGCGTTAGCTGGCGCAGATGTGTGTATGAACTGTTCCGGCAAGCCTTGTTTACAAGCCTGTCCGGCTCAGGCCTTTGACACCAAAGGCTACCAACTCGACGCCTGCGCCAATCTTCTGCACAGCCCGAAGGGGCAAGACTGTATGCAAGCGGGCTGCTTGGCGCGCCGTGCCTGTCCTGTGGGTACGGACTATGCGTATGAATCTGCGCATGCTGCATTTCATATGCGGGCGTTTGCGGGCTCACATTTGCGGGTTCGCACTGACGCATTTCTATAATCCACAGTCGCAATTGAAGCTTAGCCCGCACAGGGCCCAAATACACTTTGTTCGGTCTAAAAAAAGACCTACTTACATTACCCCTAGGAGCTCCTGCAAATGGCCAAATTTCCTGAACGCGCCAAAGTAGTCATCATTGGCCAAGGCGGCATCGTCGGCGCCTCGGTGGTGCATCACTTGATCGAACGCGGCTGGGACAACATTGTCGGGATCGACAAATCCGCGATTCCTACCGACGTTGGGTCTACCGCCCACGCGTCTGATTTTTGCTTCAACACGATGCACGATCAGATGACGATTTTCACGACCAAGTACAGCATCGACTTTTACGACAAGATGGGTCGCTATGAGCGCATCGGTGGCATCGAAGTGGCGCGGGTGGGTGACGATGAGCGCATGGTCGAGCTCAAGCGCCGTGTGGCCTCAGGCAAAGCCTTTGGCAACCGGGTGGAGATGATCACGCCCGCTGAGGCCAAAGCCAAGTTCCCATTGTTAGAAGAAGACATGATTCAAGGGGCCCTGTGGGACCCCGATGCGGGCTTGGTCAAACCCCGTTCGCAAATGGTGGCGGGTGAGTTGGTGGACGCGGCGGTGGCCTCAGGTAAGCTGCTGTCATTTGCCAATACGGCGTGCACCGGCTTGCGCATTGAAAACGGCCGTATTCAGGGCGTTGAAACCACCAAAGGCTATATCGCCGCAGATTACGTGGTGGTGTGCGCCGGCTTGTGGGGCCGCTTGATTGCAGGCATGGCGGGCGAAGATTTGCCCATCATGCCGGTGGACCACCCCCTCACGTTTTTCAAACCTTACCTGGAGTTTGCGGGTACGGGCAAAGACATTGGCTATCCGCTGCTGCGTGACCAAGGCAACTCGGCCTACCTGCGCGACACCGGAGATCCGAAAACGCCCGAAGGCGGTCAGATCGAATGGGGCTATTACGAAGAAAAAAATCCGCGCATGTGCCACCCCCGCGATTTGCTGGAGAAGGAGCAAGCGCGCTTGTCGCCTTCACAGCGCGACTTGGAGCTCGAGCAAATCATGGCACCGCTGGAGCGGGCGATGGAGCTCACGCCGATCTTGGCTGAGCTGGGCTATGACGACAAATACTCCTTCAATGGCCTGTTGCAAGTGACCACAGACGGAAACCCCTCGATTGGTGAATCTTCCAAAGTGCGCGGCCTGTGGTACGCCGAGGCTGTGTGGGTCAAAGACGGCCCGGGCGTTGGCAAACTGGTGGCCGATTGGATGACCGATGGTTACACCCACCTCGACCACAGCCGCATTGATGTGGCGCGCTACTACCCGTTTCAGCAGGATGAGAAATACATCCACGACCGCTGCTACGAAGGCGCCTTCAAAATTTACAACCCGCCAGTACACACCCGCGAGCCCTACAGCGCTGGCCGCGGGATCTTCAAGAGCCCGTTTTACGAGCGCGAAAAAGCCTTGGGTGCTTACTTTATGGAGCTCAGCGGTTGGGAGCGGGCGCATGGCTACGCCAGCAACGAGCATTTGTTTGAGGTCTATGGCGACAAAGTTCCTGTTCGCGCCAACGAGTGGGACAACCGCCATTTCTGGCGTGTGTCTAACGCCGAGCATTTGAAAATGTCGGAAGACGTGGGCATGATCAACATCTCTCACTTTGCGGAGTTTGATGTTGAGGGCCCAGACGCCGCCGACCTGTTGGAGTACATCTGCGTTGCCAAAGTCGGTGGGGACACGCCCGTTGGCAAAGGGATTTACACCCACTTCCTAGACTCCAAGGGCGGTGTACGCGCCGACCTCACCGTCTTGCGTTTAGGCCAAGACCACTACCGCGTAATCGACGGGGCAGACGCGGGCCACCGCGACCTGACGTGGGTGCGCCGGATGGCGCAAGACCGGGGCGCCAAGGTTACGGTCACCGACACCACCACCCAATACGGTTGCTTAGGCGTGTGGGGCCCCAACGCCCGCACCACGATTCAAAAAATAGCCGATGTGCCCGAGGCGTGGTCCAACGAGAACTTTCCTTTTGCGGCCTTGCGCGAGCTGAAAATCAAAGGCGTTCCTGTGCTGGCTTTCCACATTTCGTATGTGGGCGAGCAAGGCTGGGAGCTGCACTTTAAATACGAAGACGGTCTGGCATTGTGGGATGCGCTGCACGCTTTGGGCGTGACGCCTGTGGGCGTGGAAACCTACGCCAACAGCCGACGCATGGAGAAAAGCCTGCGTCTGCAAAACGCCGATTTGTTGACCGAGTACAACCTGCTCGAAGCCGATTTGGCCCGACCCAAAGTCAAGGCCGCCGACTTCCACGGTAAAGAAGCGCATCTGAAATTCCGCGAGCGCGAACACCAACCCGCCTACCTGTGTACGCTGACCATGACCAGCAACCTCGACAGCACCGGTGTGGCGCGTTACCCCGTAGGTATTTGCCCCGTGATGAACCCCGAAACGGGCGCAACGCTGATTGACTCTGAAGGTCGCCGCTCTTACACCAGCAGCATTGCCTATGGCCCGTCCATTGGCAAAAACATTGCGCTGGCTTACCTGCCTTACGAGTTTTGCCAAGTGGGCCGGGAGTTGCAGATTCAATATTTTGAAGATGTTTATCCGGTCACAGTTGCTGCCGTAGGTTATAGCGCTTTGTACGACCCGGAAAACACCAAGCCCCGCTCGTGAGAGCAGCACCATGATAATGGAGAAAAACATGAAAGTATTGGTAGCAGTCAAACGCGTGGTGGACTACAACGTCAAAGTGCGAGTCAAGAGTGATTTCAGCGGGGTAGACATTGCCAACGTCAAAATGAGCATGAACCCCTTTGAC
>SXSX01000218.1 GCA_005793295.1 Burkholderiales bacterium
GTTGACCAAGCAGCCGATATTGCCGTCTAGGCTGATGTAGGCGAGGTCGAATTTACTGGCCTCGACTTCAGCTGCATCTTCTTCATCGAGGTCACGAAAGGCAACGATATCGGGGTGACGAAACAAGGCGTTGGCATCAAAGTTGAACTTGGCGTCCAAAGCTTTGATGTTGCCGTTGCCTTCCAAAATCAAGGGGTTGATTTCGACCAAGCTGGCATCGGTGTCCATATAGGTTTTGTAGAGCTTTTGCAGTACATCTACCGCTTGTGCGGTTGATGCCGCAGGAACGCCGATGGCGTCACCGAGTTTTTTGGCTTGGCTATCGGTGAGTCCGAGGGCGGGATCGACAATTTCAGTGATGATTTTCTCGGGGGTGTCGTGGGCGACGCCTTCGATGTCCATGCCGCCTTCACTGGAGACGATCATCGCCACACGTTGGGTGGCGCGGTCGGTAACTGCGGAGACGTAATATTCTTTTTTGATGTCGGCACCGTCTTCAATCAGCAGGCGGCGAACTTTTTGGCCTAGTGGCCCGGTTTGGTGGGTGATGAGTTGCATCCCCAAGATCTCCGTGGCCAAGGTTTTGACTTCGTCAATCGAGCGGGCGAGCTTGACGCCGCCTCCTTTGCCGCGTCCGCCTGCATGAATTTGGGCCTTCACGACCCAGACGGGGCCGCCGAGTTTTTGGGCTGCTTCAACGGCTTCTTGGACCGTGAAAGCGGGGATGCCACGGGGCACGGGGATGCCGGCGTTTCGCAAGATTTCCTTGCCTTGGTATTCGTGAATCTTCATGATTTTTCTCTCTGAGACGTAACAACTTTTCCCATGCAGCAACTCGGGGGTTGCTTGGGCGCATGGCCCTGAACGTGTGAACGCGGAACTGTATCATGTTGCGGCGCACCAATCTTGCCTCGGACTTACGCAAGCGCGATATCTTTATTACCATGGCGGCCATGAAAAAAATCTTTATTGACGGAGAAGCGGGAACAACAGGCTTGCAAATTCGCGAACGATTGACTGCGATGACGCAAGTAGAGTTGCTGCGCATTGATCCTGCTCTAAGAAAAAACACCCAGGCCAAGCGTGACTTGTTTAGCCAGGCGGATGTGGTCATCTTGTGTTTACATGATGACGCGGCACTGGAGTCGGTAGCCATGGTGAATGAATTGGAACGCTCCACAGGCAGACCGGGCCCGCGCATCATTGATGCCTCAACTGCGCACCGCACCGCACCCGGCTGGGTCTATGGATTTCCTGAGCTTGCCGCCGGTCAAAAGGAGGCGATCGCGCAGGCCCGTCGGGTAGCCAACCCGGGTTGCTACGCTACGGGCGCGATTGCAATGCTGCGTCCTTTGATTGATGCAGGCGTTTTGCCTGCCGATTTTCCGGTGTGTTTGCCCTCGATCAGCGGGTATTCCGGCGGCGGGCGCGCCATGATGGAGGCGTATGAAAAGGGTGAAGCCCCTGCCATGGAGTTGTATGCACTTGGCCTTAAGCACAAGCACATTCCAGAAATCATGCATTGCAGCGGCTTGACGCGCAGGCCCTTATTCGTCCCGTCTGTAGGAAATTTCCCCCAAGGAATGTTGGTTCAACTTCCGCTGCATTTAGACCAAATCTCTGGAAAGCCAAGCGCGCAGGATCTGCAAGCGGTTTTACAAGCGCATTACGCCCAAAGTCAATGGGTCACTGTGGAGCCAGTCACTCCAGATCTAAAGCTCGATGCGGTCGCCCTGACTGGAACGAACAAAATGGAGTTGCGGGTTTTTTCCAATGACGCAGCCCAAGACGGATTCGCGCATGCTGTTTTGGTGGCGCGTTTGGATAATTTGGGCAAAGGTGCCAGTGGTGCTGCGGTTCAAAATTTGGAGTTGATGCTGGGCCTGTGATTCGGGCTTTAAACGTCGTCTGGGTCAAAAGCGCCAGCCACCACCTGCGCAATCGCTTCGCCGCCAAAGCCCCGCCCTGCTAGAAAGCGCGCCTGTTTGGCCCGTTCACTAGGGTTGGTGGCTGTCGCCCCGAATTTTTTTCGCCAAACTTCCTGTGCGCGAGTTGTTTCTGTGGTTTTGAGTTGAGCAACCGCCTGCGCAATGGGCTCAGGGTCGAGGCCTTTGGCCTGGAGCTCTTGGCGAATACGCCCGACACCGAGTTTGGCGTTTCGGCGGTAAACCACCGAATCGACAACTCGCTGCGCGTTGATGAAGTCTTTCGCTTCCAGCTTGTCTAATACTTCCGCCAAAGACCCCGGCACTTCTTCAAATCGAGCCAACTTACGTTCTAGCTCAGTGCGCGAATGTTCTCGCGCACTGAGCAGTCGCAAAGCGCGCCCGGTCAGTGAAAGTGAAGAGGGTTTGGAGGGTGCCATGCAGTGCAGTGTTTTAAGCCGCCTCGCCTTTTTTTGCCGCTTTGGTTTTGGGGGCTTCTGCAACGGCTGCGGTGACTGCGCCCGGAAGCACAGGAATACCCAGCGATTCGCGAACCTTGTTTTCAATTTCAATGGAGAGGCCTGCGTTCTCACGCAAGAATTCGCGTGCGTTGTCGCGACCTTGGCCAATTTTTTCGCCTTGGTAAGCATACCAAGCGCCCGACTTTTCAATGATTTGGGCATTCACTCCCATATCGATAATTTCTCCATGGCGGCTGATCCCTTCGCCGAACAAAATATCAAACTCCGCGGTTTTAAAGGGAGGTGCCACTTTGTTTTTGACCACCTTGACTTTGGTCTCGTTACCAATGGCCTCATCGCCGCGTTTGATGGTCCCAGTGCGGCGGATGTCTAAGCGAACAGACGCATAAAACTTCAGGGCGTTGCCGCCTGTAGTAGTTTCAGGCGAGCCAAACATCACACCAATGTTCATGCGAATTTGGTTGATGAAGATGACCATGCAGTTGGTTTTCTTGATGTGGGCGGTGAGCTTGCGCAAGGCCTGACTCATTAAGCGCGCTTGCAGGCCGGGTAAAGAGTCGCCCATTTCGCCTTCCAATTCGGCCTTGGGGGTTAATGCGGCAACCGAGTCAATCACGATCAAATCAACCGCGCCTGAGCGCACCAAGCTGTCCACAATTTCAAGCGCTTGTTCGCCGGTATCGGGTTGGCTAATCAGCAAGTCTTGCAAATTGACGCCGAGCTTTTGAGCGTATTGGATGTCAAGCGCGTGTTCCGCGTCGACAAAAGCGCATTGCCCGCCTTGCTTTTGCATTTCAGCAATCACTTGCAAGGTGAGGGTGGTTTTACCGGATGACTCTGGGCCATAAATTTCTACCACGCGACCCCGAGGCAAGCCGCCCACGCCCAAGGCAATGTCCAAGCCCAAGGAGCCCGTGGAAACCACTTGGATGTCTTCAATCACTTCGCCTTCGCCCAAGCGCATGATGGTGCCCTTGCCGAATTGTTTTTCGATTTGGGCCAGGGCCACTTGCAATGCTTTGACCTTTTCGCTGCTAGCAGCGGCGTTTTTTACGGGTGCGTCCATGAAAATCTCCTTGGGGGTTAAGTAGGGCATTTCGGCACTGCTGTTAAACACATGCTGGATGCTTGAACAGTAGTTTAAGCGTGATTGTTAAAACAAGTAAATAGATTTTTTAGTCAGTTTGCATTACTATTGTCTAATGTTAATTAATCGCACTCCGACGACACACCAAGACTGGCGACAGGTACATTTGGGCCGTTTGCTCGGCCACGCTATGCGCCGCTTCGACGAACGGGTGCTCTACCTCATGGCTCATAACGTGGATGTGCCTTTGGCCTTGTCCAACCTGGCCGCTCGCGCTCAAGTCAGTGCTGCGCATATTCACATCACGCGGCATCTCAGTCTGGAAGGCTCCCGTTTGATCGATCTTGCACAAAGTGCAGGCATGACCAAACAAGCCATGGGCGACTTGGTCACCCAGTGCGAGGCCTGGGGCTTGGTGCAACGTACACCTGACCCGAGTGATGCCCGCGCACGGCGCATTGTGTTCACCGATACAGGCCTGGCGTGGCTACAAGCGTTTGAGCAAGCCGTGTCACAGACCGAGGCAGAGTTTCGCCAAGAAGTGGGAACGGATGTGGCGACCGTGATTTCTTTGGGCTTAGAGGCGTACAGCGCGCAGTCAATCCAGCAACGCCAGCCATAAAAATTGCAGGTCTAAAATAGACCGAGCCTATGTGAGCCTGAAATATTCTAAAAACCAAAGCGCACAGCGCGAGGAGTCAGACATGCGTATATTGATCGCCGAAGACGACCAGGTTTTAGCCGATGGCTTGTTGCGTGCACTGCGCGGCGCAGGCGCAGCGGTCGACCATGTGGCCAGTGGCAGCGAGGCCGATGCCGCCCTCATGACCAACACGGAATTTGATTTGCTGATTTTGGATTTGGGTTTGCCCAAAATGCACGGACTCGAAGTGCTGAAA
>SXSX01000219.1 GCA_005793295.1 Burkholderiales bacterium
GGTGTGCAACTCATCGATAAAGACAATGGTTTGGCCTTCGTCTTTCGCCAAATCTTTGAGTACATTTTTCAAGCGCTCTTCAACCTCGCCACGGAACTTGGCGCCCGCTAAGAGGGACGCCATGTCTAATGATAAAACGCGCTTTCCTTTGAGAGAGTCAGGCACTTCACCCGATACGATTCGCTGCGCCAGGCCTTCAACGATCGCGGTTTTTCCAACACCGGGTTCGCCAATCAGAACCGGATTGTTTTTAGTTCGCCGTTGCAACACTTGAATCGCCCGACGGATTTCATCGTCACGGCCAATCACTGGATCAAGTTTTCCAGCGCGGGCCCGCTCAGTCAGGTCAACACAGTATTTATTTAGCGATTCGCGTTGATCTTCGGCATCAGCACTGTCTACGCTTTGTCCGCCGCGCACGGCTTCGATCGCCGCTTCCATGCTTTTTCTTCCAACCCCTTGGGCTTGGGCTTGTTTAGAAAAATCAGATTTACTGTCAGCCAGCGCGAGAAAAAATAACTCACTTGCAACGAACTGATCTCCGCGTTTAATCGATTCTTTTTCTGAGGCTTGAAGCAAACTCACCATATCGCGCCCCACTTGAACCTGCTCATGACCCTGCACTTGCGGCAACTTCTTGATGGCGGCTTCTGCAGCGAGCAGTAAACCTTGGACATTGACACCTGCCCGCTGAAGCAAGGCCTTGGGGCCGCCGTCTTGGCGCAGCATGGCAGCAACTACATGGGGCGGCTCAATAAACGCGTGATCTTGCCCAATCGCCACCGTTTGAGCGTCCGATAAAGCTTCTTGAAACTTGCTGGTGAGTTTGTCTACACGCATCTTGATCTCCTAATTCAACCGCAGTTGGGGCTATACACAAACATTTTCAAGGTCAATCGAAAAACGAACCTTGTCCCACATCAAGGGAGAAGCTCGTCCCATTCAGTTATTGGGCGTTGCTTGCGACGATGCCCCATCGGGCTAAAGCTGCGTCATCTGCGACCCGTGCGTCAACCCAATGTGCACCGTCTGGGGTTTGTTCCTTTTTCCAAAAAGGGGCTTGGGTTTTCAAGTAGTCCATCAAAAACTCGCAGGCTTTAAAGCTTTCACCCCTGTGCGCAGATGCCACTAACACCAAGACCACCGGATCTTGAGGGAGCAATACGCCTATGCGGTGAACCACACGTGCACCAAAAATATCGAATCGACTGAGGGCTTCGTCGATCATGGCCTCAATCGATTTTTCGGTCATCCCCGGGTAATGCTCGAGTTCCAAGGATTGCACGCTATTGGCATGCAAATCATCGTGGATGTTTCGGTCCCGCACGGTCCCCAAAAAACTGCAGACCGCGCCAACGCGTGGGTCGTTGGCTTGCACAAGGGCAATTTCTTGTGCAATGTCGAAGTTTCCAGCCTGAATTCGAACCCGTGCCATAGGTATTAACCGCCTGTCACAGGAGGGAAAAAAGCCACTTCACATCCATCGAACAACACGCTACTTTCCTCCGCCATGTGTTGATTCAAAGCCATTCTGATGACCTTGCCACGATGCAAAGCCTCTGCGGGCGAGCCTTCTCTTTGGGCCAAGGAATCACGCAACTGCGCAAGCGTATGAGCCGAAGTTTCAATGGTTTCAGACGCGCAACCCATGGCTTCACGGATCGAAGCGAAATATTTAAGGTGAACACGCATTACGAAACCTTATCCCAATAGATCATTGAACGCCACAAACCCCACCTGATCGCCTTGGCGAATCATCTGGCCTGCTGGATTGTCCACCAACCCATCGCCCCAAACGACTGAACTCAATACCCCTGAACTTTGATTTGGGAAAAGGTCTAAGCCGCCCTGTGTGTTCCTGCGTACGCGTAAAAATTCTTGCCGCTTATCGGGTTTGAGCCAGTCAAAGTCTGCCCGCATCAAAGTAACTGAAAGGGCTGATGGATGCACGCCCTGCAATCGCTGTAAGAAAGGGCGAACTAACACAAGAAACGTGACAAAACTCGATACCGGGTTGCCCGGTAATCCAATGAAATGGCATGCGCCAATGCGGCCATGCGCAAAAGGCTTGCCTGGTTTGATGGCAATTTGCCAAAGGTCCAAGCTGCCTAAACTTTGCACAGCCGGTTTGACATGGTCCTCTTCCCCAACGGAGACACCCCCACTGGTCAAAACAAGGTCGTTGCTCTCCGACGCACGTCGAAGGGCTTGAACAGTCGCTTCTCTTTGGTCTGGAATAATCCCAAAGTCAGTGACATCACAGCCCAAGCGCCGAAGCAGACTGTTTAAAAAGAAACGGTTAGAGTTGTAAATGGCGCCCGCCGGCATCGCTTGGGGCTCTACATCGCCAGGCATCACCAACTCGTCGCCTGTAGAAAACAAAGCGACGCGGGACTTGCGAGCGACACACAACGTCGCCAAACCAATACTGGCTGCCATACCCAATTCTGCGGGACCCAAGCGTTGCCCTGCTGCCAAAACAACCTCGCCCTTGGTAACGTCTTCACCTGAACGGCGAATCCACTGCCCTATGGATGGAGTATGGTTGACTTGAATACGCAGTCCGGTGTCCTGCGGATTGGCAGCAGGCAGTTCAACGCAGTCTTCTTGCATAACGACGGCATCTGCACCGAAAGGAATCGGTGCGCCGGTAAAAATTCGGGCAGCGGTTCCTGCAAGCAGTTCTTTCGGATTTGTTCCTGCTGGGATTCGTTGTGATACGGGCAAAATTCCATTGCAAGCACCCACATCAGCCAACCTAACGGCATACCCATCCATCGAGGAATTGTCTTGCGGGGGGACCTGTAATTCTGAGCTAACGGCCAGCGCCAATACCCGGCCATCCGCCTGCATGGTAGAAACCCACTCGGTCTCAAGTCGCGTCCCCTCTAGGCTTGCGAGAAGCTGCGCTAATGCCGTCTCCAAAGGCAAGAGGGGTTTACGCATACAACATCAGTACCCGCATTCTTGGGCGATGAATGCCTTCACCGCAGTGACATCGGCCGACATGAGTTTGACTTTTTTAGGCAAGGCCTCAATCCCAATAAATTTTTCTGGGCGATCAGGCTCTAAGCCTAAAGCCTCAACCAAGGTTGCAGCAAATTTAATAGGCAAGGCCGTTTCTAAAACCACCATGGGAACGCCTGGCGTGCGGTGCGTCAACGCAACCTTTAATCCGTCAGCGGTATGGGTATCGACCATCACACCGTAGCGATTCCAAGTATCACGGATGGTTTGTAGCCGATCTTCGTGGGTGCTCTTGCCACTGGCAAATCCATAGCGCGACGAAGCTTCTGGAAAGTGTGAATCAGCACTTAAATCAAACCGTCCTTTTTGAAACACTTGCGTTCCAAACAAATCCGCTGTTTTGCTTCCATCGCGACCAATCAGGTCAAAAATGAAACGTTCAAAATTACTGGCCTTCGAAATATCCATGGACGGGCTTGATGTTTCATGCGTATCCGATGATCCTCGGACCCGGTAAATTCCAGTGCGAAAAAATTCATCGAGCACGTCATTTTCATTGGTCGCAACCACCAGCTTATCAATAGGCAAGCCCATCATCCGGGCGACATGGCCGGCGCAAACGTTACCAAAATTTCCACTTGGAACAGTGAAACTCACCCGCTGCGAATTGCTAGTCGTTGCTCGCAAATAACCAGCAAAGTAATACACCACCTGCGCCATCAAACGCGCCCAGTTGATCGAATTGACTGTGCCGATTTTGTATTTGCGCTTGAAATCCAAATCGTTAGACACCGCTTTCACCAAGTCTTGGCAGTCATCAAAGACGCCATCCACAGTCAAGTTGTAAATATTGGCATCCATCAGGCTGAACATTTGCGCCTGTTGAAATGGGCTCATTCGCCCGTTCGGACTGGTCATGAAAACCCGAACCCCTTTTTTGCCGCGCATGGCGTATTCCGCAGCACTGCCTGTGTCTCCGCTGGTTGCGCCAAAAATATTTAATTCCTCGCCGCGGCGGGCTAATTCGTACTCAAACAAATTCCCCAAAAGCTGCATTGCCATGTCTTTAAAAGCCAATGTGGGGCCGTTTGACAAGGCCTCCAAATACAAACCATCTTCCAACTTTTTGAGAGGAACAATGGCTTGGGTACCAAACACCGCTTGGGTGTAAGTTTTTTGGCACAACATTCGCAAATCATCGGCAGGAATGTCATCCACATACAAAGACAAAACCTCAAAGGCAAGATCGGCGTAAGACAGGCTTCTCCAGCGCGTTAATTTTGCATCGTCGACCTGTGGGTAACTCTCAGGTAAATACAGCCCGCCATCAGGAGCCAAGCCTTCTAACAAAATCTCACAAAAACGCTTTGAGGCAATGGGAGCAGCGCCTTGGCTGCGGGTGGAAATGTAGCGCATTAAACTAACTCTTCTTTACGGATACGAACAATGGTTTGAAGGACGGTGGGTAAAGATTGCATCAAAGAAATCGCAGCGTCCATTTGGGATTCTTTGCACTCGTGGGTCAAGATAATCAAGTCCGTCTGGCTCGCTTCAACGCCACTGATCTCATCCGACTCGCGCTGCAAAACAGCATCTATACTGATATCTGCTTGGGCCAAAATGCCGGTGACTTTCGCCAACACACCAGTCTGATCAGCCACACGCAAACGCAGGTAGTAACTCGTCACAATGTGGCTCATGGGCAAAATCGGCGTATCGCTCATCGCATCCGGTTGAAACGCCAAATGCGGTACCCGTTGTGCCGCGTCAGCCGTGTGCAAACGGGTAACGTCCACCAAATCTGCAATCACGGCAGATGCTGTCTGCTCAGACCCAGCGCCGGCTCCGTAGTACATCGTGATGCCAGCTGCATCGCTTTTAACCATGATCCCGTTCATAGAGCCTTCGACATTGGCCAACAGCCGTTTGATCGGGATCAGTGTGGGGTGAACGCGTAACTCGATTCCAGTGTGGGTCCGTTTGGCGATACCTAACAATTTAATGCGGTAGCCCAACTGGTACGCGTAGGCAATATCCGCCGCCGCGAGTTTGGTGATACCTTCCACGTGGGCCCGTTCAAACTGGACAGGAACGCCAAAAGCAATCGCAGCCAAGATAGTGGCTTTATGGGCGGCGTCAAAGCCTTCAATGTCAAACGTCGGATCTGCTTCTGCGTACCCGAGCGCTTGGGCTTGTGCGAGCACAGCATCAAAGCTCAGGCCTTTGTCGCGCATTTCTGACAATATGAAATTGGTGGTTCCGTTGATGATGCCTGCTACCCACTCAATGCGATTACCAGAGAGCCCTTCACGCAAGGCCTTGATGATTGGAATGCTGACCGCCACTGCGCCTTCGAAGGCCACCATAACGCCCTTGGTATGGGCCGCAGCGAAGACTTCGTTGCCGTGTTCAGCCAGCAAAGCCTTGTTGGCTGTCACCACATGCTTTCCATTGGCGATGGCTTTCATCACCAAGTCTTTTGCAAGGGTCGTTCCGCCAATGACTTCCACGATGATTTCAATATTCGGGTCGTTCACCACAGCGAAGGGATCACTGACCACCTCGACTGCTTGACCCACCAGCGTTTTGGCACGCTCTACATTGCGCGCAGCCACCCGGGTGATCTCAATGCCTCGGCCGGCGCGGCGTTTGATTTCTTCTTGGTTGCGTTTTAAGACCGCGAAAGTACCACTGCCTACCGTACCTATACCTAACAAACCTACTTGAATCGGATTCATAAAATGCTTTAACAGTGCAACAAAAAAATCAATGGCCTACGCGCTTGCGGTACGTTTCTAAAAAATGGGCAATCCGCGAAATGGCTTCGCGAAGGTCGTCTTCGTGAGGCAAAAATACGATGCGAAAGTGGTCAGGCGCAGACCAATTAAACCCACTGCCTTGGACCAACATGACACGCGTTTCTTGAAGCAATTCCAAGAAAAACTGTTGGTCATCTGCAATCGGGTAGACCTTGGGATCTAAACGAGGGAACATATACAAAGCAGCACTGGGCTTGACACATGTCACCCCAGGAATGGCTGTAATGAGCGAATAAGCCAAATCACGCTGGCGGCGCAAACGCCCTCCTTCGCACACCAAGTCATCAATACTTTGGTAGCCGCCTAGCGCGGTTTGAATCGCATATTGGCCAGGGACGTTGGCACACAAACGCATATTTGAAAGCATGTTCAAGCCTTCAATGTAGTCCTTGGCTGGGCGTTTATCTCCGGAAACTACCATCCAACCGGCCCGGTAACCGCACGAACGGTAACTCTTGGACAAGGAGTTAAAGGTCATGGTCAAGACGTCATAACTGAGTGAACCCAGGGCCGTGTGTTGGACCCCGTCATACAAAACCTTGTCATACACCTCATCGGCAAAAATCACCAATCCGTGCTCGCGGGCAATAGCGACAATTTCCAAGAGCAAGGCGTCCGAGTAAAGCGCCCCGGTAGGGTTGTTGGGGTTGATCACCACAATGCCCTTGGTGCGTGGGGTGATTTTTGCGCGGATATCGTCAATATTGGGCATCCACCCGTTGGCCTCTTCACACTGATAGTGCACTGGGGTTCCACCCGACAAGCTTGCAGCCGCAGTCCACAGCGGGTAATCGGGCGCTGGCAGTAAAAGTTCATCGCCGTTGTCTAGTAAGGCGTTCGTTGCCATCACAATCAATTCACTGGCGCCATTGCCTAAATAAATGTCATCCAATGTGACACCTTTAATTTCCTGCTTTTGGGTTTCGTGCATCACCGCTTTTCGTGCAGAAAAAATGCCTTTGCTGTCAGAGTAACCTGAAGAATTGGGCAAATTACGAATCATGTCTTGCTGAATTTCTTCTGGCGCCTCAAAACCAAATACCGCCAAATTGCCGATATTGAGTTTGATGATTTTTTGGCCCTCCTCCTCCATCTGACGCGCACGGTCCATGATGGGGCCACGAATGTCGTAACAGACGCTGGCAAGCTTGGCAGATTTCTGAATGGTTCTCAAATTCCCTCCGAGAATGTAGGTTTCAGGCGAAAACTATAATTTGACCACAGTTCTCTGCCGCAGTAGTGCAGTGCAACATTCAAATTCGTCACCCTTCGAATCCCTAGAACCGATGAAACTCCAACCTGACAGCACCCAAGGCCCCACGATCACAGGATACGGGAGCGGCTGGGTCGCCATCAATGGCGAGCCCGTCCATGCCAGCACGGTGGTTTGCAGCACGGGGCAAACCTTTCCATGGGAATGCGACAGGTTCGAAAAGCTAGGCCCAGCCGATTTTGAAAAACTGATCGATTTAGGCGCAGAGTTGGTCATTTTTGGGAGCGGTTCGACCCTTCGTTTTCCTCACCCCCAATGGCTTCAAAGCTTGTATGACATGCGAATCGGCGTTGAAACCATGGATACCCAGGCAGCTTGCAGGACCTACAACTTCCTAGCAGGAGAAGGCAGAAAGGTCGTTGCCGCCCTTCTTGTTGCGTCAACCTAGACCGATGGAGCGGGCCAAGAATCGCTTACTTTTAAGAGTAAAATCCAATGTTGTTGTAGAGGGCGAGGTGAATATCAAATGCGCTTTTCCCCCCACTTTGCCTGACACATCCTGCACGAGAAATAATTACCCCCTATGGCGATCGTTGTCAACAAACCTCTCCCCGAATTCGAAGCCAATGCCACCGGTGGCGTTCGTGTTACCCATAATTCCCACGTGGGTCAAACGATGGTGTTGTACTTTTACCCTAAAGACAACACACCGGGCTGCACTACGGAAGCGATGCAGTTTCGTGACCGTTACAAAGATTTTGTAAAGGCAGGCGCCCATGTTTTCGGCGTTTCCCGCGACAACATGAAGTCCCACGACGAATTCAAAGCAAAGTTAGAGCTTCCGTTTGAACTCATTGCCGACACCGAAGAAAAAATGTGTCACATGTTTGGGGTAGTCAAAAATAAAATCATGTACGGCAAAAAGGTCAAAGGAATTGAGCGCAGCACGTTCTTGGTTGGCCCGGATGGCGTTCTTAAAGAAGAATGGCGCGGCCTGAAGGTATTGGGGCACGTTGATGATGTTCTCAAAGCAGTTAAGGCGCTTAAAAAAGCCACTTAATTGAGTCACACGGCTCATGCATAATAGTTGCATGCTGTTCCAGTTTTCGAAAAAACAACTTCTAAAAGCCGCCTTGGCCCAAGGCGGCTTTTCCATTTTTACAGCCTCGATTTTCTGACTTCTCTTCTCACTTTTTAAACCATGCCACTTCCTCCTGCCCCGACAAAACGTGCCGATCGACTTCTTGGTAAATCCTCGAACGCTATGGAGTCTTCTTCTTCAGGGCCAGGAAAGCGTAAAACACCCTCCGCGCAATTGGTAAGTGCTAAGCAGTCCAGTGTGAAAAAGACCTTGGCGACCGCCCCGAAGGTGATTGCCGCTGCACACAAGCCAGTGTCTTTTGACCGAGCCATTCCAAGCCCGGCTCCCAGCCCTGTTCTCTCCAAAAAGTCCAAATCCAAGGGACCTAGCAAACTTTTTGTACTCGACACCAACGTCCTGCTTCACGACCCCATGTGCTTGTTCCGATTTGAAGAACATGACATTTTCCTGCCCATGATCGTTCTTGAAGAGCTTGATGGCCACAAAAAGGGAATGACTGAAGTGGCTCGCAACGCACGCCAAACCAGCCGAACCTTGGATGCGCTCGCTGGAACACCGGGAGCCGACATTACGGCCGGCTTCATGCTCAACAGCACGGGGCAGCGGGAAGCCAAAGGCAAGCTCTTGTTTCAAACACAACCTTTAGATTACTCTCTACCCAGTAGTCTGCCTCAAGGCAAGGCGGACAACCAAATCCTCGGAGTCGTTGAGGCCTTGCGCCAGAAATTTGCGCCCCGTGAAGTGGTTTTGGTTTCCAAAGATATCAATATGCGCGTGAAAGCCAGAGCCTTAGGCTTGGCAACCGATGACTACCAAAATGACAAGGCACTTGAAGACGGCGACTTGCTTTACTCTGGTGCCTTGGCGCTACCCACTGACTTTTGGGCAACCCACGGCCAAAGTGTAGAAAGTTGGCAGCAAGGACAACACACCTTCTACAAAGTTGCAGGTCCTTCCGTACCTTCCATGTTGATTAACCAGTTTGTGTACTTCGAGTCACCTGGTGAACCCAGCCTCTATGCCCGCGTGACAGAAATCCGTGGCGACATTGCCGTCCTTAAAACCCTCAAAGACTTCACCCACCTTAAAAATGCGGTGTGGGGTGTGATTGCGCGTAATCGAGAACAAAATTTTGCACTTAATTTACTAACCGATCCGGAAGTTGATTTCGTCACTCTGACCGGTACTGCGGGAACTGGTAAAACATTGATGGCGCTGGCTTCTGGACTCACCCAAGTATTGGATGACCGACGCTATACCGAAATTATCGTGACACGTGCCACTGTCAGTGTGGGCGAAGACATTGGCTTTTTACCTGGGAGTGAAGAGGAGAAAATGGGCCCTTGGATGGGCGCATTGGATGACAACCTCGAAGTTTTAGGTAAGGCCGATACCAGCGCAGGCGAATGGGGCCGCGCTGCCACCAATGAACTTATTCGCAGCCGCATCAAAATTAAGAGCATGAACTTCATGCGCGGGCGAACCTTTTTAAACAAGTACGTCATCATCGATGAAGCCCAAAACTTAACCCCTAAACAAATGAAGACGCTGATTACCCGGGCTGGGCCAGGTACAAAAATAGTCTGCATGGGAAATCTGGCACAGATCGACACGCCCTACCTCACTGAAGGCTCCTCAGGCTTGACGTTTGCAGTGGACCGGTTCAAGGGCTGGCCCCATGGAGGCCACATTACGTTAGCCCGTGGTGAGCGCTCCCGGTTGGCAGATTTTGCGAGCGAAGTTCTCTAAGTCAGCTTAGTAGTCGCCACCGCCGCCATGCGCCAGGCTCTCAAATTTGGTGATCTGGCGCATAAAGGCTAACTTCACGGTTCCGGTGGGGCCGTTACGTTGCTTGGCGATGATGATTTCAGCAACGCCTGGCTCTTTGCAGGCCTCTTTAGTGTAGTACTCATCGCGGTAAATAAACATGATGATGTCTGCATCTTGCTCGATAGCACCCGATTCTCGCAAGTCACTCATCATCGGTCGCTTGTCGGGGCGCTGCTCGACGCTGCCGA
>SXSX01000220.1 GCA_005793295.1 Burkholderiales bacterium
ACCCCGGCGTATTCGATACGATTTTGTGGAACAGCGCCGGTGAAATCACTGAGGGCACGCGCGGTAACTTGGCGTTCTGTATCGAGGGCCGATGGATCACGCCGCCCTTGGCCTGTGGTCTCTTAAGCGGAATTGGTCGAGCCGAGACCTTGAAGTCCGGGCGTGTCGCCGAAGGTGTGGTTCGCTTGGCTGATTTAGATCGGGTAACCGAGATTGCTTTTATCAATAGTTTGCGGGGCTGGTTGCCAGTAAGAAAAATACCTTGAAGGGTTTCGATTCATACCTATAGGCCTGTATTTCCTACCAAACTGCAGTGTTAAATCAAGCGGAGCAAGATACGCCCTGTTAACTTTATCAGGAGTCGCAATGCTGTTTTTCAACCCAAATACAACGCAATGGCATCAAAAGACGGGTATCGATGGACTGAAGATCCCACTGTCTTTTAGCCCAAGACCACGCCCGTGGCTTTTGATAAGCCTGGTTTTTTTCGCGATGACGTTTGCCATCAACGTTTTAGCTGCATCTTCTCAAAACACCTTGACCGCTAAGGACGAAAAGGCAGCACGTGATTTGGTAGCCGCACAACTTGCTGCGTTTGCTGCCGACGACTCCATTAAGGCTTTTTCATTTGCCTCTTCATCTATCCAGGAAAGGTTTCAATCGCCTGATAATTTCATGAACATGGTGCGTGCGCATTATCCGGTTGTGTATCGACCCGCCACGGTGGCCTATTTAAAGCCGCAAAAAGATGGGGATTCCGTCATCATGAAAGTAGAGATGACCGATGCGACTGGCAAGTCCTGGATGGCTATTTATTCATTGCAACGCCCGAGTGCTAAGGAAAAAAATAAAACTTGGCGTATCGCTGGTTGCGTAGTAGCGAGCAAGGAAGACCGCACAGTTGAGATGAACCCGGGTGGATATAAGCCTGCCGGCTTTGCATGAAATCGATTTATATCGGCCCAGTGAATTGCCGGGATGCGGCGGTCAAATTGCGCACGCACTTGAGTACCTCGGTTAGCGCGTCGCTGCTGTCGCATTCAATTTGCATGCGCTCCGGCATCGAGCGCAGCCATGTGATTTGGCGTTTGGCCAATTGGCGTGTGGCAAAAATGCCTTTGTCGCGTAACTCCGCCAACGGCCATACGCCCTCTAAGGCTTCCCACGCTTGCCGGTAGCCGACGCATCGCATGGAGGGCAGGTCTGCATGCAAATCGCCACGCGAACGCAAAGCGTGAACTTCATCCATCAAGCCTTCACTCAGCATCTGGTCAAAACGCTGGGCAATGCGTTCGTGTAACCAAGCGCGATCAGCGGGCTCGAGTGAAATAAGCGGGGCGATGCTTTGCGGGTTTGAGGACTCGCTTGATAGAGGAGTAGCAAGTGACTTTTGGCGCAGGTGCAAAACCGACAAGGGCACCCCTGAAATTTGATATACCTCCAACGCGCGTTGAATGCGCTGGCTGTCCATCGGGGCGAGTCGCGCTGCGGTTTCGGGGTCAACCTTGGCGAGTTGGGCGTGCATCCCAGGCCAGCCCTGCGCTTTGGCTTGGGCTTCAATTGCTGCGCGAATGTCTGCGTTGGCTGAAGGCATCGGGTCGATCCCATCGCGCAAGGCTTTGAAATACAGCATCGTCCCGCCGACCATGAGCGGCAATTTTCCTCGTGCGCTGATATCACGAATCAAACGTTCTGCGTCCACTGCAAACTCTGCCGCGCTGTAGGCATTTAAAGGATCACGAATATTGATCAGGTGGTGTTTCACCTGGGCAAGTTCTGCGCTACTGGGTTTGGCCGTGCCGATGTCCATGCCGCGGTACACCAAGGCGGAATCTACGCTGATGATTTCGCAATCGTATTCCTTGGCGATCGCCAACGCAGCAGCAGTTTTCCCCGCCGCGGTTGGGCCAGCTAAGGCGATATAAAAGGGAAGGGCCAGTGCTTGGGGCGAAGTCATGGTTTACTAAGGGTAGGCGGCTATGCGAGCGCGCGCAATGTGTTTAAGCAAAACCAGCAAACCCATCGCGCCCACGGTCAGGCCCACGACCAATGCCCACCAAAATCCGGCGGCTCCCATCGGGTATTGCGGGCTTGCAAAAACCCCGAAAGGGGCAATCCCCCACAAATAACCCAAAGGCAGACTCACCACCCAAAACGCAGTCAACTGAACCAGCATAGGCGAGCGGGTGATTTTGTAGCCCCGAATGGCGCTGCTGGTGACCACTTGTGCTGAGTCGGAGAGCTGAAAGATCGCAGCGATAAATAACAAATGTGCGGCCACGCTTGCGACGCCAATATCACTGGTGTACAGGGTGGCAATTTGGTGACTAAATACCGCCATAGTGAGCGCTGATACTGCAGCAAATCCTAAGCCAGCCCCTACTCCCACCCAAGCACGAAAGCGAGCGGCTAGGGCGTCCCCTGCGCCCAGCGAGTGCCCCACGCGCGTGAGCACCGCGACCCCTAAACTCAGCGGAACCATAAACACCAGCGAGGTGAAGTTCAGCGCGATTTGGTGGGCAGCAATCTCTGTGCTGCCAAACCGAGCGATTAAAAAAGCGATCAGGCCAAAAGCACTGGTTTCGGCAAAATAGGTAATGCCAATGGGCAAGCCCAGTTGCAGCAAGCTGCGCAACTTAGGGCCATGCGGCCACTCAAACCGTGAAAAAGGCCAGGTGCTTTGGTAGGCTGAGCTGCGACGCATCCACCACAACAAGCCCCCTAAATTCGCCCAAACGCACAACAGCGTGGACCATGCGCATCCCAAACCGCCCAACCGGGGGAAGCCCCAGTGTCCAAAAACCAAAACCCAGTTGAGAAAAATATTAAGTGCCAGTGCCCCTATCGCAACAACCATCAAGGGCTTGGTTTGATTCAGGCTTGCGCTGTACCCGTACAGAACGCGGTAAACACCAAACGCAGGCATCGCATAGCTAGTGATCACGACAAAACCAACGGCCACGCTGCGTGTCACAGGCTCCAAATCCATGGCCTCAAAAATAAACACGGTCGATTGCATGACGCCGATAGCGACCATGCCCAAAATCAAAGCTTTCCAAAGCGCCTGGCGCACTTCATGGGGGACTTTGTGCAAAGCCTTTGCTCCCACATGGTGGGCCACCAAGGGGCTCACCGACATCATGACGCCCATGAGGGTGATGATGACCATGTTCCACACCGATACCCCCAATGAGATGCCCGCCAAGTCTTGGGCCGAGGCATGTCCGGCCATCGCGACATCGGATACGGACATTCCGACATTCGCCAGTTGCCCCACCAAAATAGGCCACGTGAGTTGCCACAGGGCACGCAGTTCGCTGCGGACGGGATGGGGTTGGGGAAGGAGTAGGCTCACATGGGATCGGGCGCAGTTCGCCCGTTAAACACCGTTTTAAGTAGGCGACCGTAGTTTTCACTGGCTACTTTTCTAACCACCGCCTCTGGCATATTCTTTGCCAGCATGCGATTGACAATATCGCGCATGCCGCTGTAGTCGGTCATCATGGTCGAAGCGGGCGCGAGTCCTTGCATATCGGTGCCAAAGGCAACGTGGTCTGCACCCACCATCTCAATGGCCGCTTGTAAGCCAGCCACATAGGCATCAGGATTGTCAAAGTTAAAACGGCTGGGCCAAATTCCAATGACGCCTCCACGTTCGGCCATCACTTTAGCGTTATCAAAGCTCACACTCATGTGCTGATTTTTGCCACCGTTATTCCAAAAAGAAGGAATGCGGGTGATGTTGCTGTGTGACCAAAGCATGGGTTGGGTAGAGGTTTCTAACGCTTGGGCGACTGCGGCGTCAGTGGAGTGGGCGAGATCGACCAAAATACCTAAGGCGTTACATCGGCGGATGACGTCTTTTCCGAACGCACTGAGTCCTCCAATTTTGGGCGGCTCTGTGCGTACATCGGTGATGTCACCTTCTACAAAGTGCCCTAAGCCGATTTGGCGAACGCCACGGGAATACGCAAGGTCAAGGTAGGCGATGTCGCCTCCCAAGTAGTGGGCCCCTTCGGTTGAAATCACCAAGCGCAGCTCGCCAGCAAGTGCCCGGTCCACATCTTGGGCGGAGCGAACGATGCGTATTTGTTCGCGACGAATGCGGGCAAACATTCCGCCAAGTTGGCGTAAGAATGTTTCTCGGTATTGCTCTGGCGTGGCTTTTAAATTAACCTGCATAGCCCCGCTTGGGAGTCTCTGTACAAAGCCTGAATCTGACCCTAAGGTCCATGACACTAAGGTAACTTCTGCCGTCTTTAGTGCGCAGGATAGACACGCTTCATCGCGAGGAGATAGTGAGATATGAGAGTGCGTGTCAGAGATAAAAATCTCTTGTGCCAAAGAATTCTTTGTAAACGCAGACCAAAGCGCTGCCGGTAACAACGCAGAAAAGGCACGGCGATGAATAGTCATGGCGTTAACGTCCTCGTAAAAAGAGCTTGTCTAAATCCGCAATAGAAATCGAACGCCACGTGGGTCGGCCATGATTGCATTGGTCGCTGCGCTCGGTGTCTTCCATTTGGCGCAGCAGCCCATTCATTTCTTCCAAGGTGAGCTTGCGGTTGGCACGCACTGCACCATGGCAGGCCATGGTGGCGAGCAATTCGTTTTTGGCGCGATCCAAAACGGTACTGGCATCGTGTTGGGCTAATTCTGCCAAAACGCTACGCGCTAGTTCTACGGCATCGCCTTGCGCCAGCGAGGTCGGAACCGCGCGAACTGCCAGCGTTTTAGGAGAGAACACACTGATCTCTAATCCCAAAGCCAGCAACGTTTCGGTGTTCGCCTCCACCGTAGCATGTTCTGCAGGGGTGCAGGCAAACGTGGCGGGGATGAGCAAAGGTTGGCTTGCGATATGCGCGTCGGCCTGGGCTTTGAGCCGCTCGTAAACAATCCTTTCGTGCGCGGCATGCATATCGACGATGACCAAGCCCTGCGCGTTCTCGGCCAAGATGTAGATGCCTTGAATTTGCGCAATCGCGCGACCCAGCGGCCATTCGCCAGAGGGAAAAGGATCGGCAGCCAACGCTTCCAACGGCGCTTGCGTAGCCTGCTGCGGTGAGGGTTGCCACAGCGCTTGCAAATCATTAACGCGGTGCCCCACTGAGGAGTCGTTAGCGCGAAAAGGAATGGCGGCTTGGGACGCATACAAGGGGGCAGAATTCAGGGAAGACTGCAATGCAGGCGGGTCGATCAAGCGGTTTGGTATCCCTACATTGTTCTGGGCCGTTGCCGCACGGGGTGCTGCCAACGCGTCTTCGGTGGCATGGCGAACGGCTTGGTGAACTTCGCGGCTGTCACGAAAGCGCACTTCAATTTTGGTGGGGTGCACATTGACATCGACTCGGCCGGGGTCCATGCTCAGGTAAAGCGCATAGATCGGTTGGCGGTGGCCGTGCAAGACGTCTTCGTAGGCACTTCGGGCCGCGTGGGTCAGTACTTTGTCGCGCACAAAGCGCCCATTGACATAGCAAAACTGTTGGTCCGCACGCGAACGGGCCGCATCAGGAATCCCAACCCGACCCCAAACGCGGATGCTCTGGCCTTCGTTTTCTTTGTGCCAATGGACTGCGATCGATTGTTTCAAAAAGTCGGGGCCTAAGACATCCGCCAAGCGCCGGTCAAGCGCGTCGCCTGCACTGGCAAGCGAGCCCTCCAGGGGCCAAGCACGCCATTGCTCTGCCAGCTTGCCTTCATGCCAAATTTCAAAACCCACATCAGGTCGGGCCAGAGCGTGGCGGCGAACCGCTTCGATGCAGTGGGCTAATTCGGTGGCGTCGGTTTTTAAAAATTTACGCCGGGCGGGCGTGCTGTAAAAAAGTTCTTTAACTTCTACGGTAGTCCCTTGCGCACGTGCGACGGGTCGCAATTCACCGGTGCGACCATCCAGCAAAAAGGCCTCGCTGTGCTGCTGGGCGCGCGACAAGATGGCGCAGTCTGCAATGGAGTTGATGGCCGCCAAGGCCTCCCCCCGAAAGCCCATGGTGCTCACCGATTCCAAATCATTGAGGCTGCCAATTTTGCTGGTAGCGTGGCGTTTGAAGGCAATGGGCAGCTCGTCGCGCAGGATGCCCATTCCATCGTCTTCGACCGCAATCAAGCGCACGCCACCAGAGAGCAAACGCACCGTAACGTTTCGAGCCCCTGCGTCAAGTGCGTTGTCAACGAGTTCTCGCACCACCGAGGCGGGTCGCTCCACCACTTCGCCCGCAGCGATTTGGCTGATCAGTTCATCCGGCAGTTCGCGGATAGGGCGGCGCACAGGGATGGGGGGCAGGGTGGGAAGGGTGCTTACGTTCACCAAAGCATTCTAGAGGCGCGAGCAACGATAATGGCCCCTATGGAACTCTTCACCACACTGCTTGACTTTATTTTGCACATTGACAAATACCTCGAGATGTTTGTCACCCAATATGGCATGTGGGTTTATGCGCTGCTGTTTCTGATTATTTTTGTCGAGACCGGCGTTGTGGTCATGCCTTTTCTTCCCGGAGACTCTTTGCTTTTTGTGGTGGGTGCGATGTGTGGTTTGGGATTGATGAGTTACCCGTTGACGGTGGTTTTACTTTTTGCTGCGGCGGTTTTAGGCAACCAATGCAATTACACCGTGGGCCGTTTCCTTGGGGCCAAAGTATTCCAATGGGAAGATTCGAGGTTGTTCAATAAGGCCGCGTTTGACCAAGCCCATGCGTTTTACGAGCGCTACGGTGGCATCACGATTGTGGCGGCGCGTTTTATGCCCTTTTTACGCACCTTCGCCCCGTTTGTTGCCGGCGTAGCCAATATGACCCGATCGAAATTCACGTTTTACGATGTGTTGGGCGGCGCTTTGTGGGTGGGTTCATTGGTAACAGTGGGTTACTTTTTTGGCAACATTCCCTGGGTGAAACTGCATTTAGAAAAAATCATCTGGGCGATGATCTTGGTCCCTGGCCTGTTGGTGTTTTTTGGTGCCTGGCGGGCACGACGCCAAGCCGCAAAATAAAAGTTTACTACCTAGTTCAACCTGTTTTGCGAGTGCGCGAAAGCGGTGGGTTTTTACTAAAGTAGGCCAAAATTCCGCGCATCAATGCGTCTGCGAGTTGATTTTGGTATTCCTCGCTATTGAGTTTTGCTTCTTCTTTGGGGTTGCTAATAAAGGCGGCTTCCACCAAAACGCTTGGGATGTCAGGGGCTTTGAGGACGGCAAAAGACGCTTGTTCTACCCGCGATTTGTGTAACTTCCCGACCCGACCGATTTCTCCTAAAAGAGAGCCGCCGAGCTTGAGGCTGTCGGTAATCTGCGCCGTCGTGCTCATGTCGAGCAAGGCACTTTGAACGACTGCATCTTTGGCTTTGACGTTCAAACCCCCAATCAAATCGGCCTTGTTTTCTTTGGCCGCCATCCACCGCGCAGCGCTGCTCGACGCGCCGCCTTGGCTTAAGGCAAACACGCTGGCGCCTTGGGGTTGGGGGGTAAAAAAGGCATCGGCATGCAAACTCATAAACAGGTCGGCCTGAACCCGTCGCGCTTTTTGAACCCGCACATGCAGCGGCACAAAGAAGTCACCGTCGCGGGTTAAGTAGGCTCGCATCGTCATTCCCTTGACTTCTGCGGCATTGATTCGGTCGCGCAGCTGGCGAGCTAATTTGAGGACCACGTTTTTCTCATGCGTGCCGCCTGGCCCCACGGCCCCGGGGTCTTCGCCGCCGTGGCCTGGGTCGAGCGCAATGATGATGAGCCGGTCGGTAGTGGATGTCGTGGGTCCTTGGCTGGTGTTGGCGCTGGGGCTTGCGAGTGACGTGGTTTTGGCTACTGGCGTGGAGGAGGCAGGAGAAAGCGGGGCAGCCGACGCACTTGCCTTTTTAGAGGTGGGCTTGCCGCTGTGTTGTGCCATTAACTCACCCAGCGGGTCGGAGCTGGCGGGTTGAGTCTTAGGCGGGATATGTTGGGCGATCAATGCGTCTAAGGGGTCGATGGCTTGGGCAGGGTAGAGGTCAAATACCAAGCGGTGCTGATAAGCCGCGACTGGCGCCAGCGTGAAGACCTGCGGTCGAATGGCTTGCTTGAGGTCAATCACCAGCCGTACTACGGTGGGAGTGAATTGGCCCGCCCGAATGCCTGCAATATTGGGGTCATCGGGTTGGACCTTGGCTACCAATTCTTTGAGCGCGGGGTTAAGGGACACGCCAGTAATGTCAACGGCTAATCGGGGTGGGTTGGCGACAAAAGTGTGGGTGGTGCTTAAAGCGCTGTCAGACTCAATCGTGACCCGTGAGTATTCAGGCGCTGGCCAAATACGCACCGTAATGATGTTGGCTCCCCGTGCCAAAGGGCTCACACCCAGCGTTAATACGACGGCCCCGGTTTCCAGAAATGTCCGCCGTTTCATCTCACTTTGCCTGAAAGAAAATGGAGCAAGTCAGCGCCCACCGATGTATTGGCAATGAGACTAACTTGGCGATGGGTATCTGCATCGGTGCGTATGAAAATGTCGAGATCTACAGTGGGTAAAACCGAAGCGGCTTTTTCAGGCCACTCCGCGAGTTTGAGCCCAGGACCTGAAAAAATATCGCGAAATCCGGCGTCTTCCCATTCCCGAGGATCGTTAAAACGGTAAAAATCAAAATGCCAAATGGCCATGTGTGGCAATTCATAGGGCTCCACAACAGCGTAGGTGGGGCTTTTAACCCGTCCAGTGACGCCAAGCGCATGCAACAGATGCCGCACCAAGGTGGTTTTTCCAGCGCCTAGGTCGCCGTGCAAAGCAATGAAGGCGTTGCCTAGCCCCGGCGCCTGGGCTAGAGAGCTTGCGAAGGCCTGTGTCGCCGCCTCATCAGGCCAAACCAAGCGCAGTGGCAGAGTTTTTACAATCGGCGTGTGAATACCCATAACGCGCAGGCTACCCCACCACCAACGTCACCCGTGCTGGGGCAGTTGCAGGCTTGGGCGCAGGAGTTGGGCTTTTCCCAGATTGGGATATCAGGCGTAGATTTGTCATCGGCTGAGCCCGGCTTATTGGCATGGTTGGAACACGGCTTTCATGGTGAGATGGACTACATGGAGCGCCACGGTCTCAAACGTGCGCGTCCTGCGGAACTCGTTCCGGGAACGCTCAGCGTTATCACCGCGCGCATGGATTATCTGCCAAGCCAGACGCCTGGGGACTGGCAAGCCTTGGAGTTTGCAGGTTTAAAAAAAATTGACCAAGGAACTGTTTCGGTTTACGCAAGAGGGCGCGATTACCACAAGGTTATGCGACATCGACTCCAAAAATTAGCAGAGCGCCTATCCCAGTACATCGGCCCTTTGGGACACCGCGCATTCACAGATTCGGCCCCAGTCCTAGAAGCAGAGCTTGCGGTGCGCAGTGGCATGGGTTGGCGCGGTAAACACACCTTGGTGTTAAACCGCGAAGCGGGCTCGATGTTTTTTTTGGGAGAAATATTTATTGATATGGCGCTGGAGCCAACCGCACCCGTCCTTGCCCATTGCGGTTCGTGTACCGCGTGCATCGATGTGTGCCCGACGCAAGCGATCGTGGCGCCCTACCAACTCGACGCACGGCGTTGCATTTCCTACCTCACCATCGAATACGCCGGCTCGATAGCGGTGGAACTGCGTCCGTTGGTGGGGAACCGGATTTATGGATGCGACGACTGTCAACTGGCGTGTCCGTGGAATAAGTATGCGCAGCGCAGCAGCTTGAAGGACTTTGATAGCCGCGAGGGTTTGACTGGCGCATCGTTGACCCGGCTGCTGGATTGGACAGAAGAAGAATTTTTACGCTACACCGAGGGCAATCCCATCCGCCGCATTGGCCATGCGCAGTGGTTGCGCAATGTGGCCATCGCGTTGGGCAACGCGATGCGCAGTGCGTCGTTAGAAAAACCGCAGTGGCGCAGCGCCTTGCTACGCCGTTTGGATCATCCTAGTGCGATCGTGCGCGAGCATGTGGCCTGGGCTTTGGCGCAAGCCCCGAGTTCAGCCTAAACCAAATACAGCGGCCGCAATAACCCCAATGAAAAAGTCAGGCTGAGCATTCCAAGTAGGGTCGATAAGGTGACCAACCCACCCACATAAGCGCCGTCATAGCCCATCTTGCTGGCTAAAACGTAGCAGGTTGCCGCTGTGGGGATGGCGGAGTAGGCCAACAAAATAGTGGCTTGGCTGGCGCTCAGAGAAAACGCATACGCCGCTGCCAAAGCCACCAGAGGGGAAATGAGGTGGCGAATGAGCAAGACCGAAGTGGCCAAAACTTTGCCATTGGCCAAAGCTCCGATTTGCATTCCAGCACCCGCTGCCATCAAGCCCAAAGCCAAGGAAGAAGCGCCAATCCGGCCCACGGTCGGCTCCAACCAATGGGGCAATGACAAGCCGCACAGGTTAGCCAACAAGCCCGAGGCCGTAGCCAATATCAACGGGTTACGCAGTAACTCTTTACCAAAATGTTTTTGGCCCCCGCGTGCCATAGGCCACACCGCTGCCACATTCACCAAGGGCACACACACGCCAATCAGAACCGCAATTTCTAACAGCCCGGCAGGTCCAGCCAAGCGCTCGGCTAAAGCCAGCGCAATAAAGGAATTAAACCGAAAGCCAACCTGAACCGAGGCGGCGTGCAATCGCACAGGCATGTGTTTTCTCAATCCAGGAAGATAGGGCAGGGCGTAAGCCAAAGCCACGCCCACCCCGAGCACTGTCCAGCCAGCGCCCACCAATTTAGCCGCCTCACTCAAGTCCAAAGGGCTTTTGATGATCGAATAAAACAAAAGCGTGGGGAACAGCAGGTAGTACACCAAAGCATCCACATGCACCCAAATGGAGCGGTTTAGCGCGGTAAACCGACAAATGAGGTAGCCGATCAGAATCAGCAAAAAATCAGGGAATAGGAGTTGGGCGTAATTCACGGGCCAAGGATAACAGTCACGGGTCAAAAGACTTTGAGCTAAAGCGTTGGGGTAATAGCCCATAGGCAACGCGGTTGGAGGGATGTAATATGACCACTCACCTCCCATCCCACTTCAAGGACACTTCACCATGCACCGTTATCTTTTTAAGTGCGCGCGTATTTTGAGTTTGGTTTTGTTACCCGTTGGAACTTTATGGGCGCAAGCGTATCCCAACAAAGTCATCAAACTCCAAGTTCCCTTTGCACCCGGCGGAACGACCGACATCATTGCCCGCGTCATCGCAGAGCCCTTGGGTAAAGCACTGGGTCAAACCGTCGTCATCGAAAACAAAGCAGGTGGTGGTGGCGTTATCGGGGCCAATGAAACCGCAAAATCGGCACCCGATGGCTATTCATTGGGAATGGCGACTGTCTCAACTGTAGCGGCCAACCCTGCGATTAACCCCAAAATACCTTATAACGCGATGACGGATTTCACCCCGATTATCAATATTGCAGCGACGCCCAATGTGATTGCAGTCCACCCTAGCTTTCCGGCAAAAGACTACAAATCCTATGTGGCTGAACTTAAAAAGCATCCTGGCCGACATTCCTACTCTTCCTCTGGCACGGGAGGCATTGGTCACCTGCAAATGGAGTTGTACAAAAACTTAGCAGGCGTGTTTGTCACCCATATTCCTTACCGCGGCGCGGGTCCTGCGCTCAACGATACGGTCGCTGGTCAGGTTCTTATGACCTTTGACAATTTGCCATCGGCCTTGCCTTTTATTCAGGCCAATAGATTGGTGCCCATTGTGGTGGCTGCGCCGCAGCGCTTAAGCCAACTGCCCAATGTTCCGACCTTCAAGGAACTGGGTTTAGAGCCGGTTAACCGGATGGCGTTTTACGGAATTTATGGGCCGAAGGGCTTACCGAAAGAAGTCGTCGACAAAGTCAACGCAGCAGTGCGCAAAGCCTTGGAAGACCCGATCGTTAAAAAACGCATTGAAGATACCGGCTCTTTGATTATTGCCAATTCCCCTGAGCAGTTCGCAGAGCAAATTCGTGCGGAATATGCGGTGTACAAACGGGTGGTTGAGTCCGCCAAATTGAGTTTGGACTGATCTTGCTGTTGGGTGGCAAGACAGGCGTTGGCCCAGTCGCTGGGCCAACGCTTTTTGATGAGTCAATTGACAGTTTCATCGATTCGTTGTGGCTAGAAGAGGGCTTGTCAAAGAACACCTTGGAAGCCTATCGGCGTGACCTGAGCCAGTTGTTGGCCTTTCGCCAGGGTGCTGCCTTGGTCCACACTACAGAGCAGGATGTTCTTGGCTATTTTTCTGCCCAACACGCTAGCACCAAAGCCACGACAGCCAACCGCCGACTGACCGTATTTAAGCGCTACTTTCGATGGGCTTTGCGTGAAGGTCGTATCCAAAAAGATCCCACGTTGAAACTCCAAGCGGCTAAACAGGCTTTGCGGGTTCCCAAGACCTTGACCGAGGCCCAGGTGGAGGATTTGTTGGCAGCGCCGGATACCACTGCCGCTTTGGGGGTGCGGGACCGAACTATGTTGGAGTTGATGTATGCCAGCGGACTTCGGGTCAGCGAGTTGGTGACGCTTAAAACTTTGAACATCGGCATGAATGACCAAGTGCTTCGGGTCATGGGCAAAGGCGCGAAGGAGCGTTTGGTGCCGTTTGGAGAGGTGGCTGCGAGTTGGCTGCGGCAGTACTTAGACGGAGCCCGTGCGACCTTGCTTGCAGGTAAGCAAACCGATGATTTATTTATCACTACCCAAGGATCGAATCCCGGCGTGGCGATGTCAAGAGTGATGTTTTGGATGGTTGTTAAAAAATACGCCTTGGCCGCTGGTATCCGTTCCGCGCTCTCGCCCCATACCTTGCGCCATGCGTTTGCGACCCATTTACTCAACCAGGGTTCGGATTTACGCGCAGTACAACTGCTTTTGGGCCACGCTGATATTTCGACGACAACCATCTACACCCATGTTGCCCGTGAGCGCTTGGCGCAATTGCACGCTGCGCACCATCCGCGCGGCTAGGTGTCAGTGGCGGGGCGGGTACTGCGGGAGCTCTGCGATTTCTTCAGGGGTAAAGCCCGCTTGTAACCGTGCTGGAATATTAAACGGTGGTTTGGGCGTGGGCGCACGGTAGCGCAGCGTGGCGTCTTTGTAATACGTGGCAGCGTCAACGCCGTTCTGATTGCACAGCCAGTGGTACCACTGGTTGCCAATGGCTACGTGGCCTACTTCCTCGTTCAGTATCAATTCCAGAATCTCAACGGCTTGAAGAGCCTGTGCCGTGCCCACTTTGCGTAATTTGGTTTGCACCATGGGCGTGGCATCCAAGCCCCGCGCCTCCATCGTTCTCGGAATGAGTGCCATGCGGGCAAGCACATCATGCTGGGTATCAGCGCAAACCGTCCAGAGTCCATCATGGGCTACAAAATCACCGTAGCGGTAACCGCACTGTTGCAGGTGGCCTTCAAGCAATGAAAAGTGTTGCGCTTCCTCATGCGCAACCCCAAGCCAGTCGCGGTAGTACGCCTGCGGCAAATTTGCAAATCGCCACACCGCATCCAGCGCCAAATTGATGGCGTTGAACTCAATATGTGCAATCGAGTGAACCAAAGCGGCGTGGCCTTGTGGCGTGTAGGCGGAGCGTTTCGGGACATCTTTGGGCCCGACCAAGTCAGGTTTCTTTGGGCGACCGGGCGCGGTGGAAGACGCAAAATCACGGGTTGCGTCGCAGGGTACAAGGGGCATATCACTCCAAAGCGCCATGACAGCGCGGACTTTTTCTAAAGGTTCGCAAAGGCAAAAAGCCGCATAGGCGCGTTGTCTGATTTCCATCTCTACAATTCTAGGTAATCTCAACTGGCTTTAAGCCACAGGAAAATTTATGGCAATTTATGAACTGGCAGACCTCTCTCCAAAAATCGCTGAGTCCGCTTGGGTGGCTGATAGCGCGCAGGTGATGGGCCAGGTGGAACTTGCAAAAGATTCCAGCGTTTGGTTTGGCGTGGTGATTCGCGGTGACACAGAACACATTTCCATCGGCGAGGGAAGCAATATTCAGGACGCAAGCGTCCTGCACGCCGACAATGGCATGCCTTTGACCATAGGCAAGCATGTCACGGTGGGTCATAAAGTGATGCTGC
>SXSX01000221.1 GCA_005793295.1 Burkholderiales bacterium
AGTTGTAATTGCACTCATGCATTTCTACCCGGTCTAAAACGTAGCCCGTAAAGTCTAAATCTGAGCGGGGTCCCAAGCCTGCCATTTGGGCCGCAACATCGACCCCATTGTTTTCAAATAGCAAGCCGTTCCATTCTTGGAGTGGATAGTTGTTTAGGTTTAGGCAAGGGTCGGCAGCAAAGTGAGGGGCGCCGATTAACGTACCGGCTTGGGTTCCTGCGATCCCACTGTTGACGCCGCTGTAGGTCCAGCGGTGCAAAGGGCACACAATATTTCCCCCCGCGCTGACAGAGTCTTGGCCACTGTCTTGGGGGGAAAGCAAAGAGCCTCGGCCTTTTAACATCAGGGCTTGGCGGTGGCGACAGACGTTGGAAATTAATTCAATCCCATTGGCATTACGAACCAAGGCGCGGCCCGCATTTTCTTGTGGAAGGGTATAAAAATCGCCTACCTGAGGAACATTCAAAGCGTGCCCCACATAGCGCGGCCCTGCTTGAAAGATGTTTTTCATCTCAAGCGCATAAAGCGCGGGATCAAAGTAGCTTGAAACTGGTAGTTGGCTCAAGGCCTGCTGCAGTTGAAGACTTAAATCAGACATAAGGACCTGACCTAAAGACTCCCCACAGGGAGGGTGCGCTTAGAGCGCGATATAGAAAAGTTGGCCTGACACTTGGTCTAGAGGCCGGCGGCGGAACTGGGTTTATTGTACCCTTGCGTATGGGTGTGGATAAGCAAAAATGGATACGCCTAGCCTAAAATCTCCCCACTTAGAAAACCTACAATGATTACGACCTGTTGCATCAAACTATGACCCGATCTACCCCCAGCGCTAAAACCCCTGCCCATTACGAAGCTGCAATGGAAGAGTTAGAGGGTTTAGTGGCCCAAATGGAGTCTGGCGATTTGCCTTTGGATCAATTGCTATCGCAATACCAAAGGGGTGCACATTTACTCCAGTTTTGCCGCGATAAGCTGCAAGCGGTTGAAGACCAAATGAAGGTTCTTGATGGCGGCGTACTCAAACCTTGGAAAAATCCATGAGTCTGGTGCCAGCGTTTTCGCTTGAATCTTGGATGACGCAACGCTTGTCTGAGGTCGAACAAGCCTTAGACAATTGGGTCAGTACCCAAGCCCCTGCGGGACTGGCGCATGCTGCGCCGGTGGAGTTGGTCCATGCCATGCGTTACGCAGTGTTAGATGGCGGTAAGCGCTTGCGTCCTCTGCTGGTGTTGGCAACCTTTGAGGCCTTAAGCTCTGGTGACCCATCCCTTGGTAAAGCTGCAGCCCTGCGCGCTGCCTGTGCCGTTGAGCTTATCCACGCGTACTCCTTAGTCCATGACGATATGCCCTGCATGGACAACGATGTTTTGCGGCGAGGTAAACCCACAGTGCACGTCCAGTTTGGGCAGGCCAGTGCGTTGTTGGCCGGTGATGCTTTACAGGCCTTGGCTTTTGAAATCTTGACTCCCAGCGACGGTTCCGTAGCCGCGGATACCCAAGCGCGTTTGTGTGCACTGCTTTCTCGAGCCGCTGGAAGCTCCGGAATGGCGGGAGGGCAAGCCATCGATTTAGCGAGCGTTGGCCACGCGCTCACCGAGCAACAACTCAGGGAAATGCACCAGCTTAAAACCGGCGCGCTCATCCAAGGCAGCGTGTTAATGGGAGCGGCTTGTGCGAGCCCCAGTCCAGAGGCCTTGCGTGGTTTGACAGCTTATGGCGAATCCATGGGTTTAGCGTTTCAGGTGGTTGATGATATTTTGGATGTCATCGCCGACGCTGAAAAACTGGGTAAAACCGTAGGGAAAGACGCCCAGAACGACAAGCCAACCTATGTCTCTTTGATGGGCCTTTCCAAAAGCCAAGCCTATGCCCAAGAATTGCTTGCTTCTGCTTTATCTGCGTTAGAAGCCAGCGGTCTGCGCGATACCCAAGCCTTGAGCGCACTGGCCGATAGGGTGGTCAACCGCGGCCACTGACGCTTATCGATTCATAAAATTAAACCATAGCGACATCACATTCCATGCCCCATAACCCCACGCTCTCGCCCCCCTTGCTTGCAAGTGTGAATGCGCCGCAAGACTTGAGGCGTTTGCCGCGTGCGCAACTGCGCGCTTTGGCAGACGAGCTTCGTTCCTACTTGTTAGAAAGTGTGGCGAAAACGGGTGGGCATTTAAGCTCTAACTTGGGGACGGTGGAACTGAGCGTGGCCTTGCACTATGTTTTTCAGACACCCGAAGACCGCATCGTTTGGGATGTAGGACACCAAACTTACCCGCATAAAATTTTGACCGGTCGGCGCGATCGGATGTCAACCTTGCGGCAGCTCGGCGGGCTCAGTGGGTTTCCGCAGCGTGCTGAAAGTGAATTTGATACGTTTGGAACCGCGCATTCGAGCACCTCGATTTCCGCTGCCCTTGGTATGGCCATGGCTGCAAAAATCAAAGGGGAAGACCGCTATTCTGTGGCCGTGATTGGAGACGGCGCTTTAACGGCCGGCATGGCCTTTGAAGCCCTCAATAACGCAGGTATTGCTGATTGCCGTTTGCTCGTGATACTCAACGACAACGACATGAGCATCAGCCCCCCGGTAGGCGCGTTGAACCGGTACTTGGCGCAACTCATGAGCGGGCAGTTTTACGCGAAGGCGAAAAATGTCGGTAAAAGCGTTTTAAAAGGTGCGCCTCCTTTGTTTGAGTTGGCCAAGCGTATTGAAGAACACGCCAAAGGCATGGTGGTTCCTGCCACGCTTTTTGAAAAATTTGGCTTCAATTACATCGGTCCCATCGACGGCCACGATCTGGATTCTTTAATCCCCACACTTGAAAACATCAAACAGCTTGAGGGGCCACAGTTTCTTCACGTCGTGACAAAAAAAGGGCAAGGCTACAAATTAGCCGAAGCCGACCCCGTGGCCTACCACGGCCCGGGTAAATTTGATCCGGCGGTGGGCTTGCAAAAACCCACCCAAGCGCCAAAGAAAACCTTTACCCAGGTCTTTGGTCAATGGTTGTGCGACATGGCGGAGAAAGACCCGCGCTTGGTGGGTATCACGCCCGCCATGCGTGAGGGCTCGGGAATGGTTGAATTTGAAGCCCGCTTCCCAGAGCGGTACTTGGACGTCGGCATCGCCGAGCAGCACGCTGTCACGTTTGCTGCAGGCTTAGCATGTGAAGGTCTCAAGCCAGTGGTGGCCATTTACTCTACCTTTTTGCAGCGGGCCTATGACCAATTGATCCATGACGTTGCC
>SXSX01000222.1 GCA_005793295.1 Burkholderiales bacterium
ATCGCAATAACCACGGAGGGGCGGGTCAGAAACTTGCGGGGCTGCACTTTCTTGATGAAATATTTGAGCATCGCTTCGGTAACTTCGGGATCCGAGATGACGCCGTCTTTCATCGGGCGAATGGCTTCAATATTGCCCGGCACTTTTCCAAGCATCGCCTTGGCTTCCCGACCAACGGCTTGAATCGATTTTTTGCCGTGGGGGCCGCCTTCATGGCGAATCGCAACAACCGAAGGCTCGTCAAGGACAATGCCTTTGTCACGGACAAAAATCAGCGTGTTTGCTGTGCCCAGGTCAATCGCGAGGTCAGTGGAAAGGTAGCGGCGAAATGTGGTGAACATGTAAAAAAATCCTCTCAAGCCTCGGGGCCTTCGCCCCCTTAAGGGCATATCTTCTAAAGGCTGGATAATAACCCATCCCCAGTGAAACCCGCCCTGTGTAAATGGCCCCGCGCGGTCTAAACCCATTGCTTTTAAAACTTTGATCACCATGTCACTGACAAATACAGATATTGAACGGATTGCCAACTTGGCACGACTTGAGCTTGCGCCCGACGAGCAGGCCAGAATGCTTTCCAAAATCAATGATTTTTTTGGAATTGTTGAACAAATCCGCGCCATCGACACCGCCGGCGTTGTCCCCATGGCCCACCCCATCGACGCTATGCCTGGCACACTGATGGAACTTCGCTTGCGGCCCGACCTGGCCAGTGAATCCAATGGAACGGTGCAACGTGATCTCAACCAGCGCAGCGCCCCGGCCGTTGAGCGCGGTTTGTTTTTGGTTCCGAAAGTGATTGAGTAAGCCATGGGTGATCTGCACAACCTAAGCGTCAAAGCGCTTGCCAAACTTTTACAGTCCAAAGAAGTCAGCGCCGTTGAAGTCGCAACGCGCTTTTTGGCTCGTATGGGGGGCAATCCGCACCATGCGTTTTTAGACATTGACAGCGAAGCCACGCTCACCCAAGCCCGCGCATCCGACGCCAAGCTCGCCAACGGCACCGCCGGGCCGCTTGAAGGTGTTCCCATCGCGCACAAAGATGTGTTTGTCACCCGAGATTTCGCCACCACCGCGGGCTCCAAAATTTTGAGCGGCTACCGCTCACCGTTTGACGCCACCGTGATCGAACGCCTTCGCAACTCAGGCATGGTGACACTTGGCAAGCTCAACTGCGATGAGTTCGCAATGGGCTCTTCTAATGAAAACTCCGCTTATGGCGATGTGACCAACCCTTGGGACACATCGCGTATTCCTGGCGGTTCATCCGGCGGTAGTGCTGCGGCTGTAGCTGCCCGCTTGGCCCCTGCTGCCACGGGAACGGATACGGGCGGCTCTATTCGTCAACCCGCCAGCTTTTGCGGCATCACCGGCATCAAGCCCACGTATGGTCGGGCATCGCGCTACGGAATGATTGCTTACGCGTCGAGCTTGGACCAAGCTGGCCCCATGGCCCGCAGCGCCGAAGACTGTGCCCTGCTGCTCAGCGCCATGTGCGGCCCTGATCTCGACCGTGACTCCACTTCGCTGGATGTGCCTGTTGAGAATTTTTTGGCAAAACTCGGCGACAGCATAAAAGGCTTGCGCATTGGTATTCCTAAAGAGTTCTTTAGCGAGGGCTTGGCAGCTGATGTCCGTAAAGCGATTGACGCGGCTCTCAAAACCTTGGAGGCTCAAGGCGCAAAGCTCATACCCATCACATTGCCACGCACTGAACTGGCGATTCCCGTTTACTACATCATCGCCCCCGCCGAAGCCAGCTCGAACTTAAGCCGCTTTGATGGTGTGAAGTTTGGCCACCGCACCAAGGACTACACCGACTTGGTCAGCATGTACAAAAAGTCTCGCGCCGAAGGTTTTGGCGAAGAGGTCAAACGCCGCATCATGACGGGCGCCTACGTACTCTCCCACGGCTACTACGACGCGTACTACCTGCAAGCCCAAAAAATTCGCCGCATGATTGCTGACGACTTTCAACGCGCCTTTGCTGATTGCGATGTGATCGCTGGCCCCGTTGCCCCGACCGTCGCTTGGAAGCTAGGCAACAACGCGAGCGATCCGCTGGCCGACTATTTGGCCGACATCTTCACGCTGCCCGCGTCTCTCGCTGGCTTGCCGTGCATGAGTGTGCCGGTAGGTGTGGGTGAATCAAATATGCCAGTGGGCATGCAGCTCATTGGCAACTACTTATCTGAAGCACGCTTGCTGAACGTGGCTCACCAGTATCAACTGGCCACTGACCATCACCTCCAAAAACCGGAGGGCATCTGACATGACTGCACCCAAATTAGTTCAAGGCTACGAAGTCGTCATCGGCTTTGAAACACACGCCCAACTCTCGACCAAGAGCAAAATTTTCAGCCGCGCCTCGGTGGCCTTTGGTGCCAAGCCCAACACGCAAGCCTGCGCGGTGGACATGGCCCTGCCCGGCACGCTGCCCGTGATGAACATCGGTGCGGTAGAACGCGCCATCGAATTCGGTCTGGCCATCAACGCGCACATTGCCGAGCGCAGCATCTTTGCGCGCA
>SXSX01000223.1 GCA_005793295.1 Burkholderiales bacterium
ATTTTAGTCTTGAATAATTACTTGATTCTGTCAAAACCAAGCCCTCATCTCCTTGCAAAATCCAGCCGTCTGCTTTAGTTCCATCACAATGCGCCTATGAAAAACCCTCAATTTCTCGCTTTTTTAATTGCCTTGGTGTTGTCCGCCCCCGTTTTGGCCCAAGGGCAAGCCCAACTCAATCTACCGCGTACCATCCTGTCGGCCGGTATTTATCAAATTGAGGCCCAAGTCGCCCGGACACCCGAGGAACATGCCATCGGTCTAATGTTCAGAAAAGAAATGCCCCAAAACGAAGGAATGCTTTTCGTTTTCAATGCGCCATCTAAGCAATGCTTTTGGATGAAAAACACGCTGTTGGGTTTGACTGCCGCTTTTGTAGCTGACGATGGGACGGTTGTGAATCTCGAAGACATGCAAGCCAACACCACCGAATCGCACTGCTCGACCAAACCGGTGCGCTACGTGCTCGAGGTCAATCAAGGTTGGTTCGCAAAAAAAGGCATCAAGGCCGGCGCAAAATTGAGCGGAGCGCCCTTCAAAACGACACCTTAACCCACTAATCCAACAGCTCTAACATCAACGCAATACGCGCTTTAACCGCCGAAAGCGGGCTCGCCTCGAATAATTTTGGATCTGTATCGTTAGGCTGTGCCAGTACTACGCTACCTGTTGCGCAGCGGCTGGTTCGGATGACCCGAACACCTTGGGCTTGGGCGTCATTCAAAGCCTGCGCCAAATCGTGGTGAATATCGCCATTGCCCGTTCCGGCTACAACGATACCCCGCAAGGGGCTATCTCCTTGTGCAGTATGCGCGCACATTGCCCGAACGGATGCCCCATTCGCACCAGCGTGGCTCGTCACAATTTCTACCCTGGGCCAATCCTGCTTTGTTGGCGCCTGCGGGCTTAAGGATCGATGGGTAACTGTTTCGAGCAACTCAGGCCAAGCGCCAAAAAGTCGAAATTGGCCTTCTTCCACCACGCCCACAGGCCCCGCCTCCCCCGAATCGAAAGCATCAAGACGGTAGAGATGGACTTTTTGAACCCTTAAAGCGCTGTGCACAGTGGCACTGCAAAGCAACAAAACCCCATGGGCGCCTTCGGTTGTGGCTACACACAGCGCATCCACCATGTTTTGAGGGCCATCGGAATGGGCTGAAGTCGCAGGTCTCATGGCGCAAGTTATAACAACCGGCTTGGAACACAACAAGGCTTCGGGGACGGTTCGGGCTAAGAAATAGGCCGTCTCTTCTGCCGTGTCCGTTCCATGGGTGATCACTATTCCCCGCACATCGGCTTGGCTCAAGTAATGAACCACTCGACCCTGCAGTTGCTGCCAATGGCAAGGGTTTAGGTCTTTGCTGTTAAATTGAAAGACCTGTTCAGAATGCAGCAAAGCCCCCCGGAGCTGACCCCGCAGTCCAGGAATAGCCTCCAAAAGCTTGCCGACCTCAATTTGAGCGGCTTGGTAGCTGACGTTATCTTGGGACGACTCGGCCTGACCGGCAATCGTCCCCCCCGTACCCAAAAAAACCACACGTTGTTGCATCAGATCAACTTCCTCTTGCAAAAAAAATAAAACTGTATAAAAATACACATACTGTTTATAAAAACAGTGTGTTTAAAACCACAGGCCTTAAAACCTAAACCAGGAGCCAGTATGCTCGAAAGCCCCAAGCTGACCGCACGTCAACAGCAAATTCTTTCACTAATCCAAAGTGCCATCTCCCGAACCGGTGCGCCACCTACCCGCGCTGAAATCGCCACGGAGCTGGGATTTAAATCAGCCAACGCTGCCGAGGAACATCTCCAAGCCCTCGCTCGAAAAGGAGTCATCGAGCTCGTCAGCGGAACCTCCCGCGGCATCCGCCTGTTAGGCGACGCACTTCGCAGCTTACAGGCCTCCCGGTCTAAACAATTTGACTTGCCCATGCCCGGGCTTGCCCAACTGGCCTTGCCCTTGATTGGCCGTGTCGCAGCGGGATCGCCTATCTTGGCCCAAGAGCATGTCGACCAAACCTATTACGTAGAAAACAGCCTATTCCAACGCCAGCCCGACTATTTACTTAAAGTACGCGGCATGTCCATGCGCGATGCAGGAATCATGGACGGCGATTTATTGGCTGTTCAATCCACCAAAGAAGCCAAAAACGGACAAATTATCGTGGCACGGATTGGCGAAGAAGTCACCGTCAAACGCTTTCGCCGAAATAAGCAAGTCATTGAGTTGCATCCTGAAAATCCAGACTTCCAAACCATCATCGTTGAACCCGGCGAGCCCTTTGAAATCGAAGGCCTTGCCGTCGGCCTTATCCGCAACACCATGTTGATGTGATTTTGCTGACTCATTTTTCTCAAATATCGAAAGTTTGAAATGAAATTCCCCAACTATCCAAACGCCAAAACAAACCAACGTGGCAGCTTTCATCAACAAAGAAAAGCCCTGCGGGTTGTTCGCGTGGTTGAAGCCGGCCAGGCCCGAAGCAGCGTCGGCCGAATGATCATCTCCGGTTGCATTGCCGACATCTGCGCTGAATTAGACCGCTTAGCACAACGCGAATCTGCAATGGCATAAAAACAGGGCTGGCCCTGCGTCAAAATTCCAATGGGAACGGGCACAATCCGTTCTATGAATATTGTGATTCTTGACGACTACCAAGACGCTGTGCGCAAATTAAATTGCGCCAGCAAACTTGATGCCTTCCAAGCGAAGGTATACACCAACACAGTCAAAGGACTGGGCCAACTCACCGTGCGTCTCAAAGACGCCGAAGTGATTGTTCTCAACCGCGAGAGAACCCCTATTTCGAGACAATTGGTTGAGAAACTCCCCAAACTCCGACTCATCGCACAAACCGGATCGGTCGGCTCCCACATTGATGTAGATGCCTGCACCGAGCACGGCATTGCTGTAGCAGAGGGAAAAAGTTCACCCCTTGCAGCAGCTGAACTTACATGGGCGCTCATCATGGCCGCCATGCGCCGATTGCCACAGTACATCGGCAATTTAAAACATGGCGCGTGGCAACAATCAGGATTGAAGGTGGGAACCATGCCGCCTAACTTTGGTTTAGGCACTCGACTGGCAGGAAAAACGCTTGGTATTTGGGGCTATGGGCGCGTTGGTCAATTGGTGGGGGCTTATGGCAAAGCATTTGGAATGCAAACCGTGGTTTGGGGAAGTTCCCCATCAAGAGAAAAAGCCCTTGCAGACGGGCATCTTAGTGCCTCCCACCAAGCTGCGTTTTTTGAACAATGCGATGTGTTGTCCCTGCATTTACGGCTCACCGATGCGACCAAGGGCATCGTCAAAAACGCCGATCTCTCAGCAATGAAAACTACTTCTTTGTTAGTTAACACCTCACGCGCAGATCTCATTGAGCCGGACGCTTTGATCAGCGGATTGAACCGCGGACGCCCCGGCCTCGCCGCAGTGGATGTCTATGAAGTAGAACCCATCATGCAAGGTCAAGCCCTGTTGCGTTTAGAAAACTGTATCTGCACGCCCCATATCGGCTATGTCGAGCAAGAGCATTACGAGCTTCTCTTTGGTGCCGCATTTGACAACGTCGTGCGCTTTATCCAAGGCATTCCGACCAATATTGTGAATCCAGGCGCACTTCAAAATCACCGCTGACTTACAGCTAGCATAAAGATAAGCAAGCGTCGGGGGGCTTGCCTAGACACGAAGGTGACAAAACCCACCCCCGCAATCTAACAAGGAGGTCACAATGTACCAACCCTCTTTGAGAACCGCCTTAGCCAAGCTTCCCCATGGATGAACCCATTCTCACAATTGAAGAACGCACTGCGATTAACGCGGGGCGGTGGTTTTCAACACTCTCGCCGTCTTTAAAACACGACATCCTTCGCTGCGCCTACGTCAAACGACATAACGATGGCGATCTTATTGCCGCGCGGGGTGAGCCGCCCGAAGAATGGGTAGCCTGCGCCAAGGGAGCGATACGGGTCAGCTCCACTTCTATTTCAGGCAAACAAATCACATTGACCTATGTCGAGCCTGGTATTTGGTTTGGCGACGTCTCTATTTTTGATGGTGACCGGCGCACCCACGACGCCTATGCCCACGGAGAAAGTACGACCTTGTGCGTTGCCAAAGCAGATTTCAAAAAAATTCTCACCAACCATGTCGAACTTTACGAAGCCCTCCTTCGGCTTCATGCGCGGCGTATTCGCCAGCTCTACGGCTTGGTAGAAGACCTCAATACCCTGCCCCTTCGCGCCCGGTTGGCAAAGCAACTTTTGCATTTGGTACGCAGTTACGGTGTGCCTTCGCTCAGCGACGGCAGTGAGGTGCGTATTGGTTTGCAACTGGCGCAAGAAGAACTCGCCCAATTGCTTGGCGCATCTCGCCAAAGGGTGAACCAAGAACTCAAATCGATGGAACGCGAAGACACCATTCGCATTGAGCCCGGTGGACTGGTTGTTCGTGACCGGGTCGCACTCATGAAAATCGCTGACGCTGATATCTAAAAATTTTTTACTAGGCACTTTCCAACACACCCTTGCACCATGAGCGACTTTGACCATTTTGTAGGCACCCGTGCGGTATCTGAGAACCAAGCCTTTGACATTGCGGCGCTTTCGGCGTGGTTAGACCGCCATTTGCCAGGATTTGCGGGTCCACTCAAAGTTGAGTCATTCAAGGGCGGACAAAGCAACCCCACTTACAAGCTCATCACCCCCAGCAAAAGTTATGTCATGCGGGCCAAGCCAGGCCCTGTGGCCAAACTCCTGCCTTCCGCCCACGCGATTGAACGTGAGTTTGCGGTGATGCAAGGCCTCTACGGAACCGCGGTTCCCGTTCCGAAAATGCATTGCCTGTGTGAAGATGAAGCGATCATTGGGCGAGCCTTTTACGTGATGGAATTCATTGAAGGTCGCATCCTTTGGGATCAAACCCTTCCAGGCATGGAGCCACCGCAGCGCAGCGCCATTTACGCAGAAATGAACCGCGTCATTGCGGCTCTCCACGCCGTTCCTTTTGCAGAGCGTGGCTTGGCAAGTTATGGCAAGCCGGGTAACTATTTCGAGCGTCAAATTGGCCGTTGGAGTAAGCAATACATTGCTTCAGTCACGCAACCCATCTCGGAGATGGACGCGCTCATCGCTTGGCTTCCCCAACACATACCGGCCATGGCCCGCGCCGAGAACATGGTGGGTATCGTCCACGGGGACTTTCGCCTCGACAACCTGATTTTTCATCCTACTGAGCCGAAAATTTTGGCAGTTCTTGATTGGGAGCTGTCAACGCTAGGTCACCCTTTAGCGGACTTTAGTTACCACGCCATGGCATGGAATATCCCTCCAGGTAGTTTTCGTGGGATTGCAGGCATTGATGTCAAAGCCTTGGGGATTCCCACCCAAGAAGAATACATTGCCATGTACTGCGCTCACACCCACCAAGTCACACCGCAAGCATTACAAGCCGACTGGAATTTCTACATGGCCGACAACATGTTCCGTAGTGCCGCCATCTTGCAAGGCATTGCCAAACGCGTTGAAGACGGAACCGCGTCTAGCGCACAAGCCGTCAGCTCGGCGGCGGGTGCCAAGCCTTTGGCCCAACTGGCCTGGCAATTCGCCCAAAAATCACATTCACACTGACAGGAGACACCATGGACTTCGAATTTTCACCCAAAACCCAAGCCTTGCAAGCCAAGCTATTGGCCTTCATGGACGAACACATCTACCCAGCCGAAGCGGCCTACCACGCAGAAATACTTGCCAACACGGCCGCTGGCAAGCGATGGACGCCACTTCAGACGATTGAAAAACTCAAAGTCAAAGCCCAAAGTGCGGGCCTGTGGAACCTCTTCTTACCGGTTGACAGCGCAGAGGCCTCGGGATACCACGGCGCAGGGTTGACCAACGAGGAATACGCTCCTTTAGCCGAAATCATGGGCCGCGTGATGTGGTCTAGCGAAGTTTTCAATTGCTCTGCGCCTGACACCGGCAATATGGAAACCATTGCCCGTTATGGCTCAGAAGAAAACAAAAAACGCTGGCTCAAGCCCTTGCTCGCCGGTGAAATTCGCTCGGCCTTTGCGATGACAGAACCTGAAGTCGCCTCCAGCGACGCCACCAATATCGCCACCCGCATTGAGCGCGATGGCGACGAATACGTCATCAACGGGCGCAAGTGGTGGACTTCAGGCGCAGGCGACCCCCGCTGCGCGATCTACATTGTGATGGGCAAAACCGATCCCGAAGCGGCCCGTCATTCGCAGCAAAGCATGGTCTTGGTACCCGCCAACACCAAAGGCATTACCGTGGTGCGCCCTTTGAATGTCTTTGGCTATGACGACGCACCCCACGGCCACATGGAAGTGCTATTTGAAAACGTCCGCGTACCGGTAAGCAACATCTGGTTGGGTGAAGGTCGCGGGTTTGAAATCGCCCATGGCCGCCTTGGCCCTGGCCGAATACACCACTGCATGAGCTTAATCGGATTGGCCGAGCGGGCACTGGAGCTGATGTGCTATCGCG
>SXSX01000224.1 GCA_005793295.1 Burkholderiales bacterium
CGAGGGCATCGGAACACCCATATAGTGTTGCGCCAAGAAGGCTGCCAATACTTGCGCCTCAACTGAAACAGGGATAGCGTCAGCGGTTTCCTCTTGAATGAGCACTGCTGCATCTTCGACGTGAATAGGGAAATACGGCCGGTCCCCCAGATGACGGCCTCCGCGCACCATCGCAAGATTGACACAGGCTTTGCCACCTTGTACTTTGACAGCCAGTATGTCGACATCGCGGTCAGAGACGTTGTCAACCGACTGTTGGTGCAAGACGCTTGAGAGCGCCGCCACTTGGTTGCGAAGTTCTGCTGCTTGTTCAAACTCCAATCGATCGGCATGCGCCATCATTCGAATTTCCAAATCTTTTAATACCTCTTGCGCATCACCGCGCAAAAATTTCTCCGCGTTGCTTACGTCTTGGGCGTAGTCTGGAGCAGTGATGTGACCCACACAGGGGCCCGAGCAGCGTTTGATTTGGTACAACAAACATGGCCGGGTGCGGTTGCTAAACACCGAGTCTTCGCAAGTACGCAGGCGAAAAACTTTTTGCATCAGCAAAATAGCTTCTTTCACAGCCCATGCGCTGGGATACGGCCCAAAGTAATGGTGTTTTTTCTCAACCCCGCCGCGGTAGTACGCCACGCGGGAAAACTGCATCGGGGATACGCTGGATGAAGCCGACTCCAATAAAGCCGCTGTCATCTTGAGGTAGGGGTAACTTTTGTCGTCTCGGAAAAGAATGTTGTATTTGGGGCTCAGCGTCTTGATCAGGTTGTTTTCCAAAAGCAAGGCTTCGGCTTCGGAACGGACCACCGTGGTCTCTAAACGCGCAATCTTTCCCACCATGTGGCCGATGCGGGTTCCGCCGTGGTTTTTTTGGAAATAACTAGAAACGCGTTTTTTGAGGCTGATGGCTTTGCCCACATACAAGACATTGCCGTTGGCGTCAAAATACCGGTAAACGCCGGGCAACAGCGGCAGCGCAGCCACTTGGCTTAGAAGTTCTTCTGAATGGGGCGACGTCATTGCGCTATTGTCAGGGCTTTGCTGGAAAATTCCAAAGCATCGCGTCAGAATTTGAAAATCAAAAATCGCGACAATCTCAATATGAACATCCCAGCAACGAGCCCAAACGCTCCAGCCAATCAAACGAACCTTCAAGGTGAGGGGCTGTTGTGGGATGTTTTTTGCCGTGTGATCGATAACTTTGGCGATGTCGGCGTGTGCTGGCGCTTGTGCGCCGACCTAGCAGGGCGCGGCCAGCGCGTCCGGCTTTGGCTTGCCGATGGGAGCACCCTGGCTTGGATGGCGCCGGGTGCGTTGGAAGGGCAACACGCCAACATCACCGTCCACCCTTGGTTGGAAACAATGGATTCCCAAGGCCTAGAAGCCTTGCAACCAGCCAACGTGTGGATTGAAGCCTTTGGCTGCGACATACCGCCAGTATTTATTTCAGGTTACCGACAACACACAGAAGTCGCCCCGTGTTGGATTAACTTGGAATACCTATCGGCGGAGTCTTTTGTGGAACGCTCGCATACCCTGCCCTCCCCCGTGATGTCGGGCCCGGCTATAGGATGGACCAAATACTTTTACTACCCGGGATTCACAGAAAAAACGGGGGGGTTGTTGCGAGAGCCTTGGATTCAAGACCGCCTAACTCTAAGGAGCGAAGCGTCCAAAGCAGCCTGGTTACAAAAGTTTGGCGTCAATTGGAAAGGCGAAAAACTCATCTCCTTGTTTTGCTATGCATCAGCGACAGTTACCGGACTTTTGGAATCCTTAAAGGATTTCGGTGAACCTATACACCTGCTCGTAACCGAAGGCAAAGCCAAAACAGCGGTGCAAAAAATCCTAAGTACGACATTTGAATCGCGCTCATTAAAAGTAAGCTACCTTCCCTTGATTTCGCAGACTGAGTATGACTATCTGCTCTGGGCTTGCGACCTGAATTTTGTCAGGGGTGAGGACTCCTTGGTCAGAGCGCTTTGGGCGGGCAAGCCCCTAGTTTGGCAGATTTACCCGCAAGAGGATGGGGCCCACCACGCCAAACTCCAAGCCTTTTTGGATCGGATGGAGGCACCTCCGTCTTTGCAGCAATGGCACCTGTACTGGAACGGATTGACTAACCAAGATTCGGCAAAAACTCTAAATGCCCAAGTCTGGACCGAGTGGCAATCCACCGCCTCGGCCTTTCGAGGCCGTTTAGAGTCGCAGACCGATTTGACGCATCAACTGATTGAATTCGTTGAAGCTCAGGGAGAAGCGGTTAAAAAACGATAAAATCCAAGGCTTTGCTGATGAAGCCGCGCCTTTAGCGGAAAAAATCATGCCCCGCCGCACTCAGCGGCCTATACAACGCTTTTAGCGCCACACCAAACTTTTCACCTATGAAAACCGCTCAAGAAATTCGCGCCGGCAACGTCATCATGCACGGCAAAGACCCCATGGTTGTTCTGAAAACAGAATACAGCCGCGGCGGCCGTAACTCGGCAACCGTGCGCATGAAGCTTAAAAGCCTGATTGCCAATTTTGGAACAGAGGTCGTTTTCAAAGCCGACGACAAGATGGACCAGGTCATCTTGGATAAAAAAGAGTGCACTTACTCTTATTTCGCTGACCCTATGTACGTTTGCATGGACGAAGAGTTCAACCAATACGAAGTCGAAGCGGAAAACATGGGTGATTCTTTGAACTACCTCGAAGATGGCATGTCTGTCGAAGTGGTTTTTTATGACGGCAAAGCGATTTCTGTGGAATTGCCAACCAGCGTTGTGCGCGAGATCACTTGGACTGAGCCTGCCGTCAAAGGCGATACCTCTGGCAAGGTGCTCAAGCCTGCGAAAATTGCAACCGGCTTTGAAGTGGGTGTTCCCATTTTCGTGGCCCAAGGCGACAAGGTAGAGATTGACACCCGTACCGGCGAATACCGTAAACGCGTGTAAGGGCCAAGGCCCAACAAAGAGCTCCTTTTAGGAGCTTTTTTTTCGTCTCCCTCGGCGGTTTGCTCCACAATGGGGGAATGGAAAACACCAACAATTTATCAGAGAACCGTTTAGCCGACGCTTGGGCGGAGTTAGGGAGCTATGCGGGCAAGTCCCACCTTTTAGAGGCCGATGCCAATCGTCTTGCCTTTGCCGACCCTGAGTTTTTACTGCGCAGAGAAACTCGCGGTATCCGATTTCAACTGGAAATGCTCAAGCCAGAGCTCAGCCAAGCGCAACAAGGCATCGAACACACCGTGGTGGTCTTTGGTAGCGCCCGTTTTTGCGCCCCTGATGTGGCCCAAGCCGCCCTGCTACAAGCCCAACAAAGCGACAACCCGACCGTATTGGCGCAAGCACAATTGCACGTTCGCAATGCAGAGCGCTATGAACAAGCGCGAATTTTTGCGCAGCTGGTGGCTAAAGATAACTTAAACACCCCGATAGACAAACGCTTTTTCATATGTACAGGCGGCGGGCCCGGCATCATGGAAGCCGCTAACCGCGGTGCCCATGAAGTGGGCGCCATGACCATTGGGTTAAACATCACCCTGCCCCACGAGCAACAGCCCAACCCCTACATCACACCCTCTTTGAACTTTAAGTTTCATTACTTCGCTGCAAGAAAAATGCATTTTGTGATGCGGGCAAAAGCACTGGTGGCCTTTCCCGGAGGATTTGGAACCTTAGATGAATTGTTTGAAATCATCACCTTGGTGCAAACCCAAAAAGCCAAACCGGTTCCTATTATTCTTTTCGGAAGTGACTATTGGAAACGTTTGATCAACTTTGATGTACTGGTTGAAGAAGGAACGATTCATCGCTCCGACCTAGACCTCATTCATTACAGCGATGATCCGCAAGAAGCATGGGATTACATCAAGAATTTTTATCAGCTTTGAGCTTTTCTTACGCGTTCTTTTAAGGCCGAATTTTCCAAGCTACGCGCGATCCCAATGCGACCATGGTTCCCACGGTCCAAAAAACAATAGGAACTCCCACCAGCACTCCCGCCGTTCCAAAGATCAAGGGCATCACCACGCTTGAAAAATTAATAGCCATTAAGCGCAAGCCCAAAGCTTGACCGTGTTGGTCGTGAGGCGTGATTTGGTGGAGCATGCTCATGATCATGGGTTGTACCGAACCCAAGCTGAGTCCCAATAGAACAGAACACAACCCCATCGCCCACGCTGAGTGCATCAAGGGGTAGACCACGAACAAGGCGGCAGTCATGAGCATGGCTAAAGCAACAACCACCCACTCTTTAAGGTGAGAAGCCCAAAACGGCATCAGCACGCGAATTAAAGCGGCTGCAATTGCAAATCCACCAAGAATGGTGCCGATGACTGAGGCACTCAACCCTCTTTCATGCCCCAGAACAGGGACGACAAACGTGTGCACATCCCAACACGAAGACAGCAGCCAATTGACCAATAACAGATTGCGCATGCGTGGGGCATGCAACAAATACCACGCAGAGCGGGGTTGATCTCCATGATTGGCTTCAACAGGCGGTAATTCTTTCGTTTGGCGTATGCACAACCAACTCAAAACCGGCAGGATGCCCATCACCAAAAAGGCGATCCTAAATCCAGAGAATTCCAAATGGGCGGACAAGCCTTGACCCGCATAATCAATGAGCAGACCGGCACACACGGGCCCTAAAAAATTAGAGATTGCGGGACCGATCGCCAGCCAACTAAAAAACCGTTTGAGCTCAACCGCGTCTTTGGCACTGCGACCGACATGGCGCTGCAAGGCAATCGAAGTAGCACCGGTTGCTCCGCCCATGCACAAGGCGCTTACGCACAACACTTCGTAGCTTGGCCAGAGCATGGGCAAGGCGGCCCCAACCATAGCCACAACAACGCCTATGCCCATGGGCCGACGCAGCCCATGCTGATCTGCGAAGCGGCCTGCAGGTAACGCTAAAAATACCTGCGTTAAAGAATACAAGGCCAGTAAAACACCAACGTGCAGCGCGCTGTGGCCGAGTTTCAGCGCCAACAAAGGCGCGGCCAAGCGCATACCGGCCATGCTGGCATGTAAAAAAACATGCCCTACGATCAATCGAGTCAACGCCCAAGAAGCACCTTCTCCCCTGAAGGAGAGAAAACTCACAACAAGGATCCGCTGGAGTTTGGCGAGGAAGACTCTAAGGTCGAGTCAGGATCAGTATCGTGGTCTTTATCCATCGGAATCAAATGGGGTACTTGCGCATCAGGCAAGGCTTCTACTTTTTTCAAAGCGCGACCCATGGCACGGCTGCGCACCTCGGCGTTGTCTAATGTTTTGAGAACACCTTCAGTTTGTGATTTGACCTTGGCAAGCACATCACCAAACTTTCCAAACTCCGTTTTAACAGCACCCAACACTTGCCAGACTTCGCTGGAGCGTTTTTCTAAGGCCAAAGTTCTAAACCCCATTTGCAATGAACTCAGCATCGCAAGCAAGGTCGTGGGGCCCGCTAAAGTAATACGGTGCTCACGCTGCAGGGCTTCCATCAGGCCTGGACGGCGCAAGACTTCAGCGTACAAGCCTTCGGTTGGTAAAAACAAAATCGCAAAATCCGTGGTGTAAGGAGGTTCAATGTATTTTTCTGCAATCGACTTTGCCTCCAGGCGAATCCGCAGCTCTAGCGCTTTGCCTGCAGCCTCAGCTTCGGCAACATGTGCTCTGCCCTGGGCATCCAATAAACGCTCGTAATCTTCGTTGGGGAACTTTGCATCAATGGGCAACCACAACGGCGTTCCGTCGTCGGCCTTCCCGGGCAATTTGATCGCAAAATCAACGACGTTTTTACTTCCCGGGCGGGTGGCGACTTGAACTGCGTACTGGTCACTGACAAAAACCTGTTCCAACAACGATGCTAATTGCGCTTCACCAAAGATACCGCGCGTTTTTACATTCGTGAGTAAGTGTTTTAAGTCGCCCACACCTTGGGCAAGGGTTTGCATTTCGCCTAGGCCCTTGTGCACTTGTTCAAGGCGGTCTGCGACTTGTTTAAAACTCTCGCCTAATCGCGCTTGGAGCGTCGATTGCAGTTTTTCATCGACCGTTGCGCGCATTTCATCCAACTTAGCTGTATTGGTGGTTTGCAACTGCGCCAGTTGTAGGTCCAAGGTTTGGCGAATTTCAGCCAAACGCCTAGCATTGGATTCACTCAAGCCAGTGAGCTGGGTACTTAAAGTATCCGAGAGTGATTTTTGCAAACCTGCAAGCTGCTGACCAAAAGCATCGATCTGGGTGTTTTGGGTGCGCGTGGCTTCCGCGCTTTGTTGAACCAAGGTCTGCTGAAACGTCGCAAGGTTTTGAGTGGTCTCTTGGCGCCCTGCACGTGCTGACTCAGTCAATTCTCGGCGCAGTTCGCGCTCAAGCCGCTCAGCATTGTTTTGAATGCTATTTAAAACTTCTTGGCGCTGCGCTTGAAGCACAGGGTCATGGGGATCAGATTTATCAGAGCGAAGGCGCAAAACCAGAAAAATAAAAACCAACTGAACCAGCCCCAGCCCGAGCAACACCCACCAACCATATTCATTCACACGCATTCCCCAGTTTCATTATTTCTGCTCATAAACGCGCTGATTTAGTCTAGCCAGGTGGTGAAGTTTTGTACCTCGACCCGTGGTGTATGAAATGTGTTGACCACCGCAGCCGCATCGGCATAGCCCAAAGCCATCCCACACACCAGCATTTCATTGGGCCCAGCGCCAACATGCGGCAATATGACTTTGGAAAATCCATTCCATGCGGCCTGAGGACAGGTATGCAAGCCCCGAGCGCGGGCGGCCACCATGATGCTTTGCAAAAACCCGCCGTAATCGACAAGAGATCCACGCCCCATCACTTTGTCAACGGTAAACATCAAGCCCACTGGCGCATCAAAAAATCG
>SXSX01000225.1 GCA_005793295.1 Burkholderiales bacterium
ATGGACCGTTGTATTTGCAACGTCGATGTCCGGTCAGTCAGGTCAAGCGCCGAGCAGTGCTGAGGCTGTACCTGTGCTTGAACGTGTGGTGGCTCAGATCAAAGCAGGGCAGTTCGATGGCTTGGTTCCTTTTGACCGCGAAGGCAACACGGTCAATTTTCAGTAAGCCCATGTCAATACGAACTCACCGTACCAGCTGGTTCATTTCAATAATTGGCAGCAGCACGGCAAGCACAATGAGCATGACCACTGCGCCCATCAACACGATCAAAAGCGGCTCTAAGAGCGTGGCAAGTTGCATTGCTTTGCGTTGAACCTCTGTGCTGAGTTGTTGGGCGGCACGTTGCAGCATGACAGGCAGTTGGCCGGTATGTTCGCCTAACCGAGCAAACATAGAAAGCAATCCTGGAAACCGTTTGTTTTGCGCAAGCGCTGTAGCCAGAGGTGCGCCTTCGCGCACGGCAATCAGCGCCTCTTGCGCATCTTGGCGCAGGGCGTGGTTGCTTAGGGTTTCAGACGCGGCTTGCAGGGCTTTGAGTATGGGAACGCCCGCTGCGGCGAGCATCGCCAAGGTGCTGGCAAAACGGGCGGCATTGAAGCTGCGCGAGAGTTTTCCGATGATTGGCAGCGTCAGCCAAGCGGCGTCAAAGCGGTAACGCAGCGCTGGAGACTTCAAGGCGTGGCGCGAAAGCGCGACACCTATTGCGCCTAAGACCAACGCCAACCAACCGTAGTTGCGAACCATGTCGCTTACGTTGAGCATCGCGACGGTTAAAAAGGGCAACGCCTTGTTGCTACCCGCAAAAACGCTGGCCACTTGTGGCACCACATAGGCCATTAAAAACAAGACGATGCACAAAGCCACTGCGCTGACGATAGCCGGATAGAGTGCCGCACCCCACAATTTGGCGTGGAGGTTTTGCTGGTCTTCCAAGTCTTGGGCAAGCTGGTCTAGAACCACTGCCAATTGCCCGCTTTGCTCCCCTGCACCTATGACAGCAACATAAATCGCAGAAAACTCACGCGGGTGCGCAGCCAAGGCTTTGGCAAAAGTGCTGCCAGCGTTAACTTCTGAGCGAACCTGTGCGACCAGGTTGCGCTCGGATTCTCGATCTGCCTCTGTGCAAAGCGATGACAGAGCCCGCTCCAAAGGAAGGCCTGAGGAGACCAAGCCGGCGAGTTGGCGGGTCCAAACACTTAAGGCGTTGGCGCTGAAAACACGGCGATTGAAAAAGGACCAAGCTGCGGCATCGGTTAAGGGTGAATGCACCAGCGACTCGACCTTGAGTGGTACCAGTGATTGCGATCGCAACAGGCTACGCGCGGCTTTGGCAGAGTCGGCTTCGATGGTTCCCTTGCGGGTGTGTCCGTCAGCGCTCAGTGCTTCAAAAGCGAATGCGGGCATGGCGCTCTGTTTAGTCGATTGTTACGCGAACCAACTCTTCGCGGGTGGTGATGCCCAGGGCGATGAGGCGTTCGCCGTCCTCGCGCATGAGCACCATGCCTTTGGCTAAGGCGGCTGCGCGAACGTCTGCCTCGGCAGCTCGGTTGTGGATGAGCTCTCGCAGTGTGTCGTCGGTTTCTAAAAGTTCAAACACGCCAGTTCGCCCCGCGTAGCCGGTGTGAGCGCATGCACTGCATCCGGCTCCCGCGCATTCGACACACCGTTTTCGCACCAAGCGCTGGGCTAACACGCCCAATAACGATGAGCTTAGTAAAAAGGGCTCGATGCCCATGTCGGTAAGTCGGGTGACGGCGCTGGCGGCGTCGTTGGTGTGCAAGGTGGCGAGCACCAAGTGACCGGTGAGCGAGGCTTGGATCGCAATCTGAGCGGTCTCTATATCGCGAATTTCTCCCACCATGATGATGTCGGGGTCTTGGCGCAAGATAGCCCGCAAGGCTTTGGCAAAGGTGAGATCAATTTTGGTGTTGACTTGGGTTTGCCCGATGCCTGCGAGTTCATATTCAATCGGGTCTTCCACCGTCATGATGTTGCGCCCGCGGGTGTCAAGGCGTTGCAGGCCCGCGTACAAAGTCGTGGTTTTTCCAGAGCCAGTAGGCCCGGTCACCAAAATAATTCCGTGGGGCTGTTGCAGCAAATGGCCTAATCGCGCGAGCACATCGCCTTGCATACCAACAGACTCCAAGCTGAGTTGTCCCTCGCTTTTGTCTAGCAAACGCAAGACGGCACGCTCACCGTGGGCGCTGGGGATGGTGCTGACGCGGACATCGACAGCGCGGGTTCCGATGCGCAGAGAGATGCGGCCGTCTTGGGGCATGCGCCTCTCGGCGATATCCAGCTCGGCCATGATTTTTAAGCGCGAGATGAGCGCAGCGTGTAAAGCCCGGTTGGGCTGAACGACCTCGCGTAAATTTCCATCTACCCGAAAGCGCACGACAGAGTGGCGTTCATACGGTTCGATGTGAATGTCACTGGCGCCGTCACGCGCTGCTTGGGTGAGCAAGGCGTTGAGCATGCGGATGATGGGCGCGTCATCCGACGTTTCAAGCAGGTCTTCGATCGCGGGCAGGTCTTGCATCATGCGCTGCAAGTCGGCCTCGCCTTCGACTTCGCTGACCACAGCGGCAGCGCTCGATTCGCCTTGCGCATAAGCCGCGCTGATGCGTTGACTCAAGTCCGATGGGTTGTGGGTTTGTACATCACTTACCCCGTATTTGCGCATCACTTCGCTGATGCCGCTGGGTGGCGATGCGGTGTGAAGATGCAACGTCATGCCTTGCGCATTTTCTTCCAACAAGACCTGTTGGGTGCGTGCAAACGCGTAGGGCAGCGGGTAGCGCATCTTAGTTGGCGCTGGCCTTGGGAGCAGGCTTCAAAGTAGGCGTAGCTTCAGGCAGTGTGGGCGAGGAGTTCACTGGCGCCATCACGCTTGGTAGCGGTTGCGCGTCTTTCATGCCCGAGCGCATTTGTTCGTACCGGTCAAGCGATAAGCGCTCGGTGGCTGCGCCATCACGCACGACCACAGGGCGCAAGAACACCATCAGGTTGGTTTTTTTACGGCCCCGAGATTCACTTTTAAATAAATTTCCAATCAGCGGAAGATCACCTAAGCCAGGAACTTTTTCTCCGCTGCCTTGGAACTCGTCTTGTAACAAACCGCCCAAAACACTCACCGATCCGTCTTCGACCAACACATTGGATTCAATGGTTCGCTTGTTGGTCGTGGGGCCGTTGGTGGCATTGACCGTAGAGGCTTGCACGCTAGAGACTTCTTGAAAAATCGTGAGTTTGACGGTGCCGTTTTCACTGATTTGGGGCTTGACCTTGAGGGTTAAACCGACGTCTTTGCGCTCAATGGTTTGAAAGGGGTTGACCGCGCCGTTACCCGTGTTGGTGTTGGTGAATTGCCCGGTGACAAACGGAACGTTTTGGCCAATCACAATCTTGGCCTCTTCGTTGTCTAAGGTAAGCAAGTTGGGTGTAGACAAAACATTACCCGCGCCACTCTCTTCTAAAAAGCGGGCCAAAAACCCCAAGGCGTAAATGCCATTGGTTTGTTGGGCCGCGCCGATATTGATTCCCCGCGCAGGCGCCACGGTGCCTGCGGCAGCGCCGGCACCGAGGCTCACAATGTTTTTGCCACCTGCGCCAAAGTTGGTTCCCAGTAAGCCGATCACACTGTCGCCGTTTTTACCTAAAACGCCTTGCCATTGAATTCCAAACTCGGCGGCGCGATCCGCGCTGACCTCGGCGATCAGGCTTTCCACAAATACCTGAGCGCGGCGGGCATCAAGCCGTTCAATGACTTCACGCAATTGGCGGTACTGCGGCTCTGGGGCGGTGATGATGAGTGAGTTGGTCGCGGTGTCGGCTTGGACTTGACCGCCAGAGGTCGCTGCGGGTGCGGATGCGTTCGCGCTGGCAGTGCCCGTTGTGTTTGGAGTGGCGCTGCTTTGGGGGGTGGTGGCCGCGCTGCCCATCGCAGCGCGAAGCGTTGCCGCAAGCTTGGTAGCGTCGGCATTTTTAAGGTACACCACATGGATATTGCCCAAAGCGCCGTTGCTTGAAAGAC
>SXSX01000226.1 GCA_005793295.1 Burkholderiales bacterium
CTTTTCTTATTTCGGTCTTGGTGGGCTGCTTTGCGATAGCAGGCGCTTGCTATTGGTGGGTCAATCATCCGGTGAGCCTTCGCCAGGGCGTTGTGGATGTGTCGATCGAGCCCGGAACCACGCCCCGCGAAGTGGCCCAAGTGGCTGCCAAAGCCGGTATCCCACTGCATCCCCGATTGCTTTACTGATGGTTCAAGTTTTCCGGAGACGCACGACAAATTCGCGCTGGAAGTTATGAATTAGAAGGCGAGGTAAGCCCACGGGCTTTGCTGCAAAAGTTGGTTCAGGGTGACGAAGCCCTGCGCAGCGTGACGCTGGTTGAAGGTTGGACTTTTAAACAAGTTCGTGAAGCCTTGGCAAAAGCAGAACAATTAAAACCGGAAGGTGCCCCACTCGGTAACTCCGAGCTGATGCAACGGCTCGGTCGCGAAGGCGTTCACCCAGAAGGTCGTTTTTACCCTGATACCTACACCTACTCCAAGGGTTCGACCGATTTGGCCGTCCTTAAGCGCGCCATGCGGGCGATGGATACGAAACTTGCAATGGCCTGGAGTCAACGAAATCCGAACGTGCCGCTGCAGTCCCCTGACCAAGTCTTGACGCTAGCCAGTATTGTTGAAAAGGAAACGGGCCGCGCGTCAGACCAGCCGCAAATTTCAGCCGTTTTTAACAACCGCTTGCTTTTAGGGATGCGTTTGCAAACCGACCCCACCGTAATTTATGGAATGGGGGAGGCATTCGACGGCAATTTACGGAAAAATGATTTGCTCAGCGATACGCCTTACAACACCTACACTCGGACGGGATTACCGCCAACGCCGATTGCGATGCCCGGTCGCCAAGCTTTGTGGGCCGCGACCCACCCAGCGGCTACCAAAGCCTTGTACTTTGTAGCCCGAGGCGACGGCACCAGCGCCTTCAGCGAGACCCTCGAAGAACACAACCGTGCAGTCAATAAATACCAACGCGGCAAATAAAAAGTTAAAAAGCACCGAAAAAATGAGCGGTTTATTTATTAGTTTTGAAGGGATTGACGGCGCTGGCAAGTCCACCCACATTGCCGCATTGGCCCAAGCTTTCAAAGCCCAGGGCAGGGCGGTCACCCAGACCCGCGAACCCGGGGGGACGCCCTTGGCGGAAACGCTGCGTCGCTTGGTTCTGAACGACCCCATGGATGCATTAACCGAGTCCTTATTGGTTTTTGCAGCCCGCAGAGACCATATTCAACAAGTCATTGGCCCAGCGTTAGCCAAAGGGCAGGTGGTTCTGTGCGACCGTTTTTCGGATGCGACGTTTGCCTACCAAGGGGCGGGGCGTGAGTTTGACTGGGACGTTTTGCTCACGCTTGAGAAGTGGGTTCAAGGGGGATTACAGCCAGACTTAACGGTGTGGTTTGATTTGCCTGCTTCGGTGGCCGCAGTGCGCCTCGCCGATGCCCGCGTTCCAGATAAATTCGAATCGCAGCCGGGTGTATTTTTTGAGAAAGTAGCCAGCGGTTACGCTCGCCGCCAAGCCCAGGACCCCAAAAGGTTTGCCCAAATTAACGCGAACCAAGGCCCGGATGCTGTTTGGAAAGATGTCTTAGCGGCGGTACAAGAGAAGGGCTTCTTAGCATGACCGCCCCGTGGATTGAGCAACAAACCCAAGCCTTATTAGCCCAACGCGGCCACGCTTGGCTACTCATGGGGCCTTCAGGTTTGGGCCAATACAGTTTGGCCATGGCTTTGGTGAGGGCGTGGCTGTGTGAACAACCTGACAGCCATGGCGCCTGCGGTACGTGCGGGAGTTGCCATGCGATTGACGTTCGTACCCACGCCGACTTGTGCGTATTGATGCCCGAGACCAAGATGCTGGAGCTCGGCTGGCCTTTAAGCGAAAAAGCCCAAACTGATATTGACGATAAAAAGCGAAAACCTAGCAAAGAGATTCGGGTGGATGCGATGCGCGATGCGATTGAATTTACCCAAAGAACCAGTGCGCGGGGGCGGGGCAAAGCCGTTTTGATTTTTCCTGCCGAAGACATGAACGGCATTACAGCTAACGCCTTGCTAAAGACGCTGGAGGAGCCCCCCGGCGCTGTGAAGTTTGTTCTCGCTACCGAATCGGCCCACCAGCTGCTTCCCACCATTCGAAGCCGCTGCTTGACCCACACCATGGTTTGGCCTGATGTTTCTCACAGTGAGCAGTGGCTGATCGATCAGGGGCTGTCAGTCCCTCACGCACAACAGCTTCTTAAAGCAACGGGCGGAAGGCCGCAAGATGCGCTGGAGTTTGCCCAATCCGGCAGAGATCCTTCTGTGTGGGCTGCGTTTCCAAAAGCAATGTCCAAAGGCGATACTGCTTTTGTCAGGGAATGGACGGGCCCTGAACTGATTGACGCTTTGCACAAACTTTGCCATGACATGATGGCGGTGTCGGTGGGTTCCGAACCGCGTTTCTTTTTGGCTGCCGATTTGCCCAAAGCTCCGACCATTGAAAAAACCTCCTTTTGGAGTCAGGCGCTCTCCCAAAGCAGACGCACCATGGACCATCCTTATAACGCCGGGCTGATGCAAGAAGCTTTGGTCAGCCAAGCCCAAACCGCCCTCCATTGATGTTTACCGATTCCCACTGCCACCTCACATTTCCGGATCTTGCCAACGATTTGGTGGATATTCGCGCCGCCATGGCAGCGGCCCAAGTCACCCGCGCTTTGTGTATTTGTACGACCTTAGAAGAGTTTCCTTCGGTACACCGTTTGGCCTTGTCGTACGATAATTTTTGGGCCAGTGTGGGCGTTCACCCTGACAACGAAGGCGTGACGGAACCCTCGGTTGATGATTTGGTTCGGCTTGGAAACCTCCCTAGGGTGGTTGCTGTTGGTGAGACCGGCTTGGACTATTACCGCCTGAATGGGCGAACAGTTGCCGATATGGAGTGGCAACGCACAAGGTTTCGGGCCCATATTCAAGCGGCCCAAAAGCTCAAAAAACCCTTGGTAATTCATACCCGAAGTGCCAGTCAAGACACTTTGGCTATTTTGAAAGAAGAGGGTGAAGACGGAAGGGACAGCGCTGCAGGCGGCGTTTTTCACTGCTTTACGGAGACAAGGGAAGTCGCCAAAGCGGCGCTTGACCTTGGTTTTTACATCTCTTTTTCGGGAATTTTGACCTTTAAAACGGCCCAAGACTTGCGTGACATTGTCTCCTTGGTCCCTTTGGACCGCATCTTGATCGAAACCGACAGTCCCTATTTGGCTCCCGTACCGCACCGGGGTAAAACCAATAACCCCTCGTATGTTCCTTTTGTCGCCCAACAGATTGCAGCGCTGACCCAACGATCGGTAGAGGAGATCGCACGCCTTACCAGCGACAATTTCTTCACCCTTTTTCCAGTAATTCAATAATGATAAATTACTTTAGATATTTTTTATATCTTGTTGTTTTTATTGGATTTTCATCTGTTAAAGCAGGGTCGTATGACGATTTTTTTATCGCGATCAACCGAGACGACGGTGCAACCGTAAAACGCTTGCTTCAACAAGGATTCGATCCCAATACGGTCGGTCCCACTGGGTTTGCAGGTCTTTTTTTGGCTATCAAAGGACCATCGCCCAAAGCTCTCGAGGCATTACTCGCCGATTCACGGCTCAATGTGGAGCTTAGGACAGCCCAAGATGAGAGTCCCTTAATGCTCGCAGCATTGGCGGGAATGACTGATTTGTGCAGCCAATTGATCGCCCGCAACGCAGACGTTAACAAGACTGGCTGGGCACCATTGCATTACGCGGCCACCAGCGCTAACTTAAATACCTTGCGTTTGCTGCTGGATAACTTTGCCTATATTGACGCAGAGTCACCCAACCAAACCACGCCGCTCATGATGGCAGCGAAGTATGGAAACGCCCAGACTGTTCAAGCCTTGCTTGAGGCTGGTGCTGACTTCACCTTGAAAAATGCGCTAGGTTTAACCGCCTTTGACTTTGCTCAACAGGCAGGGCGTTTGGATTCTGCCAACCTGATTACGGCAGCCTTCCGCGCCAATCGCCCAAAAGGCAAATGGTAGTTAACTGCATACGATGTATATTATGTTAACAGACGTATCAAGTTCAGTTAGCAATTAGGGCAAAGAAACTAGCCCTCAAATATGCCCCCAAACCAAGAGCGCATCTCTTTCTTGGCACGCTAAGTCCACTTTCGCTCCCACCGGCAGCAAGACTTTGGTTGGTACATGGCCTAAGGGGAACTCGGAAAGGACGGGAACTTTAACCTGAGATCTAAGCCAAGCGACGACGCTCGACAACTTAAATCCTTTGTCGTGCGGCACCAATTTGTAGTTCGTGAATTGGCCCAAGACAACCGCTTTTTGCTGAGCTAAAACGCCCGCGTGAAGCAACTGAGTCAGCATTCGCTCAATCCGATACGGATGTTCGCCCACATCTTCAAGAAACAAGATGCCGCCTTTGATTTTCGGAAAATACGGCGTTCCCAGCATCGAAACCAAGACAGACAAGTTGCCGCCCCACAGTTTGGCGTTGTGGATACTGAGCTCTAAATCTTTCTGGTCTTTACTCAAACGCCAACCGGCGCCTTCGCCCTGCTCTTGCAGCAAATCATCAAAACAGGCTTGCATAATCTCATCGAGCGGTTCGACCGAGCCAAAATCTTCACCCAGGGCGGGTCCTTGCCAGGTAATCGCACCTGTTTTTGCAAGTACCGCCAACTGAAACGCCGTAAAGTCACTCAAACCCACGAATTGCATGCCTTGATCAATGGCTTTTGAAATCTGGGTATATGGCAAAGAAGGAAGCAATCGCGTTAAGCCATAACCACCACGGGAAATAAGCGCCACGTTGGCACCGCTGCCAGCGGCCCGGGAAATCGCAGCAATCCGAGTGGCATCGTCGCCCGCAAAGCGCTGGAAAGAAGTCAAAGCATCCGCATCTACCTCCACTTCGTGACCCAAAGCACGAAGCCTTTGGATCCCACGGCGAAAAGCATCCTTGTCTCTGACGGCGCTGGAGGGCGAGTAAATGTAGATGTGGCTCATATCAATCGCCCTATTATCTTGGATTAAAAATACCCAAGGCCGCTTTTGCAATCTCATCGCCATGCTCTTGAACAAAGTGCCCGGCCTGTGGCAACACAAGAACCTCTGAACAACCCCGAATCTGACTTTGCAAGTGGCGCATGACCGACTCACCCAAAACGGGATCTTGTTGACCAATCGCCATGAAACTTTTTCCAGTCCAGTCATTAAGCCAAAAATCACGAGCCGAGCGGGAAAGCGCCGCACCGTCGTCAGTCGTATTTTCAGGAACTCGCTGAGGAAACGCACGCAAAGCGGCCCGGTGGCCTCGGTCAGGAAACGGCGCGTTATAGGCTTGCCATTCTTCTTCAGTCATTTGCGGATTACCCCGCGCCAATAAACGACCCACATCAAACTCAGGGTTTTTCTCACACCAACCGCGCCACGCGACAAACCCGGGCGACAAAGGAACATCCCCCGTAGCGAGCATGGTATTCATTACCAGCAAGCCAGAAAATCGCTCGGGCGCTGCCATGGGCAAGGTCAAACCCAAAATACCGCCCCAGTCTTGAACCACCAAAACGATATTGCGTAAGTTCAAACGCTCAATGAACTCAAGCAAGACCTGGCGGTGAAAGGTAAACGTATGGGCGCTGTCTTTTTTGGGCTTGTCGCTTTTTCCAAAACCGATCAGATCAGGCGCAATCACTCGCTGCCCTGCCCCAGCAAAAACGGGAATCATCTTGCGGTACAGGTAACTCCAGGCTGGGTTGCCATGTAAACACAGGTAGGTTGTTGGTGCATCAAGGGGACCCTCATCCAGGTAATGCATGCGCAAACCATTCAAGGCAGGCAAGTCACTTAGGTAGTTGGGTTGCCAAGGATAGTCCGGCATGTTGGCAAAGCAATCCTCGGGAGTTCTCAATGCGTCTTCACGCACTGGGTTCGCTGTCACCCTCTTCGGCTTAAAAAAATCATGCAAAACGGCAGCGCACTCCGAAGCGAGAACTCCGCCTAAGACTTCGGTTTGGTGGTTTAAATCTGCGGAGGCGAACAGATCCATCACTGAGCCAGCCGCGCCCGTTCGAGGCTCGGCAGCACCAAAAACGACGCGCTTGAGTCGCGCATGGAGCACTGCGCCTGCGCACATGGCACATGGCTCCAAAGTCACAAACAACTCGCAACCGTCTAGGCGGTAATTTCCCAGCGCTTGAGCCGCCGCCCGTAACGCGGCACTTTCTGCGTGGGCCGTGGGGTCGTGCTGGCCAATGGGGGCGTTGTGACCCACAGCAATTAGCGCTCCATTTTTAATAACCACTGCCCCAACAGGCACCTCTCCGCCTTGCCCTGCGAGCGCCGCCTGCGCCAACGCCAAGCGCATCCAGTGCGTATCAGGCGGCGAAGTTTCAGGCATTCAAACCCATTTGGCGCATCCATTGTCCCAGCGCTTTTTCATCCGGACTGCCCGCGTCATAGATCTCGAGCATGCGGCCGTGAGCCTCAGGTCGGTGTTGATTCACTTTAACTTTACACTGCAACTCGATGATTTTCAATGAAAAAGCGACAATTCCACTGAGCATTTTTCTGGTGTAGTCTTCCGGAAGTGCTCGCCACTGGTCTGCGTAGGCGGGCTCGTGATCGGCGATTAATTGTTTAAGAAGAGCATCCTTTGCGGCGTGGCCGTCCAAGATTTCTGCCTCTATCGTGCAGTGCACAGCCACATAGTTCCAGGTTGGAACCCGAACGAGGTCGGGGTAAACCTTGGGCGACATGTACGC
>SXSX01000227.1 GCA_005793295.1 Burkholderiales bacterium
AGTTTGACGAGTGCACGCCCTATTTTTCAGTAGAGCCCAAGACCAAAGGCCAGATCACGACCGAGCGCGAAGCGCGTCTTTCCATGGAGTTGAGTTTGCGTTGGGCCAAGCGGTGCCAAGAAGAGTTTGCGCGTTTGAACAACCCGAACGCTTTGTTTGGCATTGTTCAAGGCGGCATGTTTGAGCATCTGCGTGACGAGTCCTTGGCAGGCCTAGAGGCCTTGGACTTTCCGGGAATTGCCGTCGGCGGTTTGAGCGTGGGTGAACCCAAAGACCACATGATGCGCGTGTTGGAACACGTGGGCCCACGTTTGCCTGCGCATAAACCCCATTACCTCATGGGAGTTGGCACACCTGAAGACTTGATTGCCGGGGTGAAAAACGGGATTGATATGTTTGATTGCGTGATGCCCACGCGCAATGCCCGTAACGGAACCCTGTTTAGTCGCTTTGGTGATTTGAAAATTCGCAACGCCCGCCATAAAAGTGATGCCCAACCACTGGACGTAACCTGCACCTGTTATGCCTGTGCTGGTAGTTCAGGGGTGTCGTGGGACCAAGGCGGGCGCGCGGGCTTTAGTCGCGCTTACTTACACCACCTGGACCGGTGCGGCGAAATGCTGGGCCCGATGCTGGCGAGTATTCATAACTTGCATTACTACCTGAACCTGATGCAGGAAGTGCGCAACGCCCTAGACGCGGGTCGCTTTGCGGCCTTTGTCACGCAGTTCCACGCTGACCGGGCGCGTGGCGTTTAGCTTTGCTACACTCCTAGCCATGTTTATTCACCGCATCTGCATTACAGGTTGTAGCGACCGGGGAGCCTGGCCCTGGCGTACGCTGACTGTTTTGCCAAAGTCCTAAGTCGCCGCACGGGCTTGACCCGTACGGGCTCGCTTTTGGACCGTGCGCACATCCATCTCCCTTGTTTTAAAGCGCTGTACCAGGCGCCAACGGTCGGATCGCCCCGCCGCTTGACCTTTTGAGAGGCTCACTTTGTGACGACAGAAACCCAATTTCATGCGCTGGTAAGCCAAGGCTTCAACCGCATTCCCTTAATGGCGCAAGCTTTTGCAGACCTCGAGACGCCGCTGTCTTTGTATCTCAAGCTCACCGCCAACGCGCCACATACTTTCTTATTGGAGTCCGTAGTGGGTGGTGAGCGGTTTGGACGCTACAGTTTTATTGGACTACCTGCGCGTACTTTCTTGCGTTCCAGTGGTTTTGGCTTGGATGCAAAAACCGAGGTGGTGACAGACGGCTCGGTGGTAGAAACCTCCCACGCCAATCCCTTGGACTTTATTGCCCAGTATCAGCATCGTTTTAAAGTAGCGCTGCAGCCGGGGATGCCGCGTTTTTGCGGAGGCTTGGCGGGGTACTTTGGTTACGACGCCGTGCGCCACATTGAGAAGAAACTAGAAACCTCGTGCCCGCCCGATACCTTGGGTTGCCCGGATATTTTGCTTTTGCAGTGTGAAGAGCTGGCGGTGATTGACAATCTCTCGGGCAAGCTGCATTTGATGGTCTATGTGGACCCCGCAGTTCCCAATGCTTATGTCTTGGGGATGAACCGTTTACAGGCCTTGAAGTCTCAATTGGCTTTGGCAGTGCAAGCGCCGACGGTCAAACCCAGTGAGAGCTTTCCGGCCCAGCGCGACTTTGCCAAAGAGGATTACATTGCCGCCGTCGTTCGAGCCAAGGAGCGCATTGCCGGTGGAGACTTTATGCAAGTGCAAGTTGGCCAACGCATCAAAAAACGTTACACCGCCTCGCCTTTGAGTTTGTACCGGGCCCTGCGCTCCCTTAACCCCAGTCCGTACATGTATTACTACAACTTCAGTGGAGCAACGCAGGGCCGAGAAGACTTTCACGTTGTGGGAGCAAGCCCGGAAATTTTGGTGCGCCAAGAAACGGTGGGAGCGCAAACCAAGGTCACGATTCGTCCTTTGGCTGGAACGCGCCCACGCGGCGCTACCCCAGAGTTAGACAAAGCCGCCGAAGAAGAGTTGGTGAACGACCCCAAAGAGCGGGCCGAGCATGTGATGCTGATTGATCTAGCGCGTAATGACATTGGTCGTATCGCTCAAGTGGGAAGCGTCAAAGTGACCGATGCGTTTTGTGTTGAACGCTACAGCCACGTGATGCACATTGTGAGCAACGTAGAAGGAACGCTGAACCCGGGCATGACCAATATGGATGTGCTCAAAGCTACTTTTCCCGCTGGCACACTCACAGGCGCACCGAAGGTGCACGCGATGGAAGTGATTGACCAGTTAGAACCCACCAAACGCGGTATTTATGGCGGTGCTTGCGGCTACCTCAGTTATGCAGGTGACATGGATGTGGCTATTGCCATTCGCACGGGCATCATTAAAGACCAGATGCTGTATGTTCAAGCGGCTGCGGGGGTGGTCGCCGATAGTGTGCCCGAGCTGGAATGGCGCGAAACCGAACATAAAGCCCGCGCCTTGTTGCGTGCTGCCGAATTGGTAGAAGAGGGATTGGAGTGACTATGAAACTCTTGATGATCGACACCTACGACAGTTTTACCTACAACATCGTCCAGTACTTTGGAGAACTCGGTGCGCGGGTCGAGGTGTTTCGTAACGACGAAATTACGATTGAGGAAATTGCCAAACGCGCCCCGGATCGTTTAGTAATTTCCCCTGGTCCGTGTTCGCCCAATGAAGCTGGAATTTCGGTGGCGGCGATTCAGTATTTCATGGGGAAGTTGCCAATCTTGGGTGTCTGCTTGGGCCACCAAAGTATCGGTGCAGCTTTAGGCGGCAAGATCATTCGAGCACAGCAATTGATGCACGGGAAAACTAGTCTGATTGAGACGACTGGCGAAGGCGTTTTTACCGGTTTGCCGAAGCAGTTCACTGTCAACCGTTACCACTCCTTGGCTATTGATCGCGCGTCTTGCCCCAAAGAGCTGGCGATTACGGCGTGGACGCCGGATGGAGAAATCATGGGCGTGCGCCATACGGAGTTGCCGTTTGCGGTGCGCATGGAAGGCGTGCAATTTCACCCGGAGAGCATCCTGACCGAGTATGGTCACGCGATGCTTAAAAACTTTTTAGCGTAAGGCAGACTATGCAAAAAACCGTTGATCTTCGCAGTGACACCGTCACCCAACCTACCGCTGCAATGCTTAAGGCGATGTTTGACGCCCCCTTGGGCGACGACGTTTTTGGTGATGACCCTAGCGTCAATGCCTTACAGGAAAAAGTAGCCAGCATGCTGGGTTTTGAAGCCGCGCTTTTCATGCCCACGGGAACGCAGAGCAATTTGTGTGGACTGATGGCGCATTGCCAACGCGGCGATGAGTACATCGTCGGGCAGTCTGCGCACACCTACCGTTACGAGGGCGGCGGAGCTGCGGTTTTGGGTAGCATTCAACCCCAACCATTGGCGCAAAACGCATTCGGCCAAATGGCCGTGGAAGATGTTGCTAACGCTATCAAGCCAGACGACTGCCACTTTGCGCAGACCAAGCTGTTGTGTTTAGAAAACACGTGGAACGGCCACACAATGCCTAGCGATTATCTAGACGGCATGACGCGACTGGCCCGAGAAAAAGGGCTATCGGTTCATTTAGACGGAGCGCGTTTGTTCAATGCTGCTGCGGCGTCTGCGCAGCCCGGTGAATCGGTGGCCGTATCGGCTAAGCGCATCACGTCCTACTTTGACAGTGCCTCAGTGTGCTTTAGCAAGGGGCTCGGAGCCCCTGTGGGCTCGGCTTTGTGTGGCAGCAAAGCATTGATCGCACGCGCCCATCGGGTGCGCAAGATGACGGGCGGCGGGATGCGCCAGTCTGGCCTCTTGGCTGCTGCTGCTGCGTTTGCGCTGGACAACCATTTGGAGCGTTTGGCGCAGGACCACTCCATGGCGCAGCGGCTGGCACAGGGTTTGGAAAATATCGCTGGTTTAAAAGTGCGCTCAGCGCAGACCAATATTGTTTTTGTAGATGTAGCCGACGGTAAAGGTCCTGATTTGCTGGCCTACCTCAAGACACACGGCGTTTTGGCAACAGGACTCATTGGCCTGCGTTTTGTAACGCATTTGGATGTGGATGCACAAGGGATTGACCATGCCGCGGCCTGTGTGCGTTCGTTTTTTAGCGAAGCAAACCCTTCAAAAACTTCATCAACCCACCGCGGCGCAGCGGTTTACTAACCCCCAAGCTTGAAGGACAAAGCGATGCCACACACCGTGAAAATCACGCCCCAAGAAGCCTTGCAGCGCACGATCGAACACCGTGAAATTTTTCACGATGAGATGCTGCATTTGATGCGCCAAATCATGTCCGGTGAGATGTCGCCTGTCATGATGGCGGCGATCATTACTGGGCTGCGGGTTAAAAAAGAAACGATTGGAGAGATCACTGCAGCAGCACAAGTGATGCGGGAATTCTCGACCAAAGTGCAAGTGAAAGACACCAAGCACTTGGTCGACATCGTCGGAACCGGTGGCGACGGATCCCACACTTTTAATATTTCAACTTGCTCTATGTTTGTGGCTGCAGCCGCGGGGGCTAAAGTCAGCAAGCACGGTGGGCGCAGCGTCAGCAGTAAAAGTGGGAGCGCCGATGTGCTGGAGGCTTTGGGCTTGAATATCAATTTATCGCCCGCTGCGATTTCTCAGTGCATCGCAGAACACGGCGTGGGTTTTATGTTCGCCCCTAACCACCATCCCGCGATGAAAAATGTCGCACCGGTGCGCCGAGAACTGGGAATTAAAACGATTTTTAATATCTTGGGCCCCTTAACCAATCCGGCTGGTGCTCCCAACATTTTGATGGGCGTTTTCCATGCGGATTTAGTCGGTATTCAGATCCGTGCTTTGCAGCGTTTGGGTGCCGAACATGCTTTGGTGGTTTATGGTCGGGATGGGTTGGATGAAGTCAGTCTTGGGGCTGCAACTTTGGTCGGAGAACTCAAAGACGGTCATATCACCGAGTACGAAATTCACCCAGAGGACTTTGGCATGGTGATGTCGAGCAACCGTGCTTTAAAGGTTGATACTGCAGATGATTCAAAAACCGTATTGCTGTCGGTTTTAAACAACCAAAGCGGTCCCGCTAAGGAGATTGTGATTCTTAACGCAGGCGTGGCTTTGTACGCCGCCAATGTGGCCGCTACGATGCAAGAAGGCATTGTGCTGGCGCAGAAGGCGATTGAGTCAGGTGCGGCCAAAGCCAAATTGGATGCTTTGGTCTTGCTATCGCATACGTTTGAAAAATAAACGACTCCAAATAACTGGTCAATCAAGAAAAGAAAAATGAGCGACATACTAGAAAAAATCGTAGCAGTTAAACACCAAGAAGTGGCCGCAGCCCAGCGCCGAAAATCACTGGCGGCCGTGAGAGCTGACGCTGAATCGCGCGTACTCACGCGTGATTTTGTGGGTGCGATGCGATCCAAAATTGCAGCAGGCCACCCCGCGGTGATTGCAGAAATCAAAAAAGCCAGTCCTTCGAAAGGCGTCTTGCGCGAGGAATTTATTCCCGCCGACATTGCTCAGAGCTACGCGGAATATGGAGCAGCTTGTCTTTCGGTCTTAACCGATGTCGATTTTTTCCACGGCAGTGTGGATTTTTTAAAGCAGGCTCGGGCGTCTTGCCAGTTGCCCGTTTTGCGCAAAGACTTCATGGTGGATGCCTACCAAATTTATGAATCTCGGGCCATGGGGGCCGACGCGGTGTTATTGATTGCAGCGTGTTTGGATGATGCGCAAATGAAAGATTTTGAAGCCATTGCGCGCAATTTAGATATGGCGGTGTTGGTTGAGGTACATGACCAAGCCGAGCTTGAGCGGGCACTAAAACTCAAGACCCCTTTGATTGGAGTGAACAACCGCAACCTCAAGTCCTTTGAGGTTTCTTTGGACACCACCTTGACTTTGCGATCACACGTCCCTGCCGACCGAATTTTGGTGACCGAGAGTGGCATTCAAACTCGAGAAGATGTGCTTCGTATGGGCGCCTCAGGCGTCAATGCTTTTTTGGTTGGCGAGGCTTTCATGCGGGCGAGCGACCCCGGCGTCGCGCTGGCCGAGCTTTTTGCCTGAGCTGTGTCGCTTTTCCCGGAGCACGCATCAGCCTCGCAACTGCAAACTGCGAACCCCTCGGATTGGTCAGTGCATCCTGCTTGGCAGCCGCTGGCAGATGCTTTTTTTGAGTCGCTTGACGGCTTGAATGTGCAGGCCTTTCTTGCGCAAAGATTGAACCAAGGCGCGACGATTTTTCCGCCCCATCCTTTGAAAGCGCTGGATATGACGCCGCCGCAGGCAGTTCACACCGTCATTTTGGGACAGGACCCCTACCATGGCCGAGGCCAAGCGGAAGGCTTGGCTTTTTCAGTGGCGCCCGGCGTCGGGCTACCGCCGTCGTTACGAAACATTTTTAAAGAGCGACTTCGGGATCTGGGGGAGCCGTTTCCCACAAGCCCTGTGCCTGGGGGGAGCTTGATGGCGTGGGCGCACAACGGCGTTTTGTTGCTCAACACCTGCCTGACCGTGGAAGAAGGGCGGCCCAACAGCCACAGCGGCCAAGGCTGGGAGGCTTTGACTGACGCAGTCATTCGAGCCGTATCTAAAGGAGCCAGGCCGGTTGCCTTTTTGTTGTGGGGCGCCAACGCGCAAAGCAAAAAAAGTTTGATTGACGCTGGCCGGCACCTGGTTTTGACAGCCAATCACCCCTCTCCCTTGTCTGCCATGCGCCCGCCGATTCCTTTTTTTGGATGCGGCCATTTTTCCAGAGCGCTTGCTTGGCAAAAATCACAAGGCTGGGACGTTTAAGCCTGAGCCAGGGGCTTCCTAGTTAGTGCAAACTCATGGCATAATAGTCGGCTCACGTTTGGAGAGGTGGCCGAGTGG
>SXSX01000228.1 GCA_005793295.1 Burkholderiales bacterium
CGAACCGCTGCGCCGTATGTTGCGTATTTTGTTAGACGCATAAAGAGTAACTTGCGCAAGATGAGAAAGAGAGCGGCTCTGTGACATTGAAGTCTTTTTTATGGAAACGCTTGCTCGGCAAAGCGGCTCTCGTTCTATTTTTTCTTGGTAGCCACAGCGCTTTCGCTCTCACGCTCGGTCGTATTCACGTTCAATCGGCGCAGGGCCAAGCGCTTCGTGCCGAATTAGATATTACCAACTTAAGCGCCGAAGAGTCTGCGTCAGTCAAGGCAAGCATCGCGCCCGATACGTCATTTGTAGCCATGGGCTTGGAATACAAGCCACTCTTTGCGGATATTCAAATCACGCTTGAGCGTCGCAGCGACGGAAGCCAGTTTTTTAAATTCTTAAGTCTGTCTAGCGTTAACGATAAGTACTTGGATATGGTGCTTGAGGTGCGATGGACTGCTGGGCGCATTGTTCGTAACTTCACGCTGCTTCTTGACCCGCCCAAGTCATCAGAGGCCGCCAAGGCAGCTGAAACGCTGGCTTCACCTGCCTTTATAGACGAGCCCAAAACATCAGACAAAGCAACGTCTCAAAAGTCAACGCCCCACACCGTTGTGGTCGCTGCGGGAGATACCGCTGGAGCCATCGCAACCCAGACGAAACCCAATGGAACTTCCGTGGAACAAATGCTAATTGCACTGCAGCAATCCAACCCGAGTGCGTTTATCAACGGCAACATCAATCAAATTCGCGCGGGCGCTGTCCTCACGATTCCAGACCAAGCAGACATTCAAAAGATCAATTCCCAAGATGCGTCCGCGGCGGTTAAAGCACAAGCCCAATCCTTCAATGACCGTCGCAATGCTGCCGCACAAGCGGCGGCTGCCAAGTCCCAAACAGGCGATCAACTCACTCTCTCCAAGGGCGCGTCTATTGAACAGGCCGAATTAGCCAAAATTGCCAAAGACCGCAGCCAAAAAGACGAAGCTGCTCAGACCGCAGAATTGGCCAAGAATATCGCCGATCTCAACCAGCTCGCCCAAGCTGCAGTGGCCTTGTCAGCACCACCCGCTAGCGCTGCATCTTCACCCGCCCTCGCTTCTTCAGCACCCGCCATTGAAAAATCCATCCCCGCGCCTATTTCTAAAGACTACACCACCGAGGGCTTAGTCGGCGGCGCTGTGGTTCTTTTTGGGGCGCTGTGGTGGTACCGAAACAAGCAAACGCCAAGCGCGTGGACGCCAGAGCCGGAGCTGGCGCAGCCCGCTAAAACAGAGCCTCAAGAAATGGATGCTGTTCAAACTGCCGCAAAAGCCATGGGCTTTGATCTCTCGGATTTGTCGCTTGATTTGGAACCGCCAAAGTCCGGGCCTCAGCAAAAGTGAGCAAAGTAAGAATTGCGCTTGGTATCAGTTACAACGGCCAGGCCTACCAAGGCTGGCAAAGTCAAAGCTCTGGGCTGACTGTTCAAGACAAACTCGAAGCGGCGTTAAAGCAATTCACCAACCATAAAGTTTCTACCCTGTGCGCGGGAAGAACCGACGCCGGGGTTCATGCGCTCATGCAAGTGGTTCACTTTGACACCCCACTTGAGCGCAACACGAATGCATGGCTACGCGGCACGAATGCGGGGCTTCCACACGACATCGCGGTTGAGTGGGCGCAAGAAGTGCCTGCAACGTTTCATTGCCGCGCCAGTGCCAGCACCAGACGCTACGCCTATATTCTCAAAGAGTCTGCGGTTCGGCCTTCAGTTGAAGATGGGCGCGTGGGTTGGGCGTTCCGATCCTTAGAAGGAAATGCCATGCGCGAAGCGGCGCAGATCTTAGTGGGAGAACACGATTTCACCTCCTTTCGCGCTTCACAGTGCCAAGCCTTGTCCCCCGTTAAAAATTTGGTGTCGATCTCCATCACACAACGCGGGGCCTACTGGCGCATGGAGTTTGAAGCCAATGCTTTTTTACACCACATGATTCGCAACATCATGGGCTGTTTGGTGCAAATTGGCTTTGGCAAGCAACCCGCTTCGTGGATGAAAGATGTTTTAGATGCCCGCGACCGTGACTTTGCTGCACCGACCTTCCCCCCTGATGGGCTGTACTTCTTAGGTCCGCGGTATCCTGAACACTTTGCAATCCCCGAGCGTACGCCTGCTTATGATTGGCTGCCATGAAACCTTCCAACCCCACTCACGGTCAAACTCCCATTCGAACGCGAATCAAGATCTGCGGCCTCACGCGCGAAGCCGATGTCGACGTGGCAGTGGCTTGCGGAGCAGATGCGGTTGGATTTGTGCTTTACGCTGCCAGCCCAAGGGCGGTGAGTGTGGAGCGAGCTGCCCAACTCGCCAAGCGTTTGCCCCCTTTTGTGAGTCCGGTCTTGCTTTTTGTGAACCACGACGCCGCCTTTGTAGCCCAGGCGCTAGAAGCGGTGCCACATGCTTACGCCCAGTTTCATGGGGATGAGAGCCCCGTGCAATGTCTCAGCCTGTCGCAAAACGGCGTTCGACCCTATCTTCGAGCCGCCAGAATTCCCCTTGGCGAGGCAGGACGGGCCTTTGACCTCGTAAAATACGTCCATGATTACTCTCACGCCCAAGCCCTGCTGCTCGACGCCCATGTCGACGGTTTTGGCGGCAGCGGCAAGGCATTCAATTGGTCACTTCTTCCTCTAAACGTCAACGCTCACCTCGTCTTGAGTGGTGGACTCACTGCTGCAAACGTGGCCGACGGCATTGCGCAGGTTCGCCCGCGCTGTAAAACGCTGGCCGTCGATGTGAGCTCCGGCGTCGAAGCCGATGCTCCAGGGGGCACAACCCTCAAAGGCATCAAAGACGCCGAAAAAATCAACCAGTTTGTCGCCGCCGTTCGGGCTGCTGACCAACACCTTGCAGGATTGTGATTGCTATGTTTTCTTACCAACAACCCGACCTCAAAGGGCACTTTGGAAATTACGGCGGGAGTTTCGTGTCAGAGACGCTGACACACGCCATCAACGAACTCAAAGCTGCCTACGCGAAGTACCAATACGACCCCGCGTTCGTCGCGGAATTTAAATCCGAGCTGGCCCATTTTGTCGGCCGCCCCTCCCCTATTTACCACGCAGACCGGATGAGCCGCGAAATGGGCGGAGCGCAAATCTATTTAAAGCGCGAGGACCTCAACCACACCGGC